>NZ_JBQCGZ010000041.1:0-3424 GCF_051955155.1 Leifsonia sp. | reverse complement strand
TCCGCGCGCGCCGCCGCCCCCCCCGCCCCCGCTCCGGCCGGGCCGGGCGCGCGCGCGCGGGCGGCCTCGGCCGGGGCGGCCTGGGTCTGGGGGTCCGCCGCCTCCTGCAGCGCCCATTTGGCGCGCAGCGGCGGGGTCTTGAAGAACAGCGAGAGCACGAACGCGACCAGCACGACGATCATCGCGACCCAGTAGACCTGCACGGCGGAGTCGTTGAACGCGACCAGGAACGGCTTGGAGAGCCGCGGATCGGCGTTGTTCAGGAACGACGTGTCGTTGGTGGCCGAGGAGTCGCCGGACGTGCCCGACTTCTCCAGCTGGCTCTGCAGTCGCGGCACCAGCGCGTCGACGTAGGCGGAGCGGGCCGCCTCGTCCGAGAAGTCGAGGGTCACCGTCCCGTCGCTGGAGACCTTCGCGTACGGAGCCTGCGCCTGGATCTTGGTGGTCGCGGCCTGGATGGCCTGCTGCTGGGCTGCGGCCTCCGCCTGGGCCTGCGCCTGCGGCGGGATGGTCCCGGCGGCCACCTGGGCGGCGACGGCGGCGCTCGCCGCGGACTTCGCGCCGTCGACGGCCTTCTGCAGCGTCTGCTGGGTCGCCTCCGTCGCCTTCGTCGTGATCGGCGAATAGACCTGGTCCATGATCTGCTTGTTCTCGGGAGCCGAGGCGACGGACGGGGTCAGTGCGGCGTCCAGTGCGTTCGTCAGCGTCGGCTTGTCGGTGAGCGCGGTCTGGATGTTCGTCGGGAAGACCGTGAACAGCAGCGAGAGCAGGACGGCCGTGCCGAGCGTTCCACCGATCTGACGGAAGAACGTGGAGGCGCTGGTCGCCACACCCATGTCGCGCAGGCCGACCGAGTTCTGGCTGGCGATGGTCAGCGTCTGCATCAGCTGGCCGAGGCCGAGACCGATCAGCAGCATCGCGCCGGCGATGAACCAGTACGAGTCGCCGAACTTCAGGAACGTCAGGTAGAAGAACCCGCCGGCGAGCATCGCGGTTCCGATGATCGGGAACTGACGGTAGTGGCCGGTGCGCGCGATGATCTGGCCGGAGACGATCGAGGAGATCATCAGGCCGAGGATCATCGGCAGCAGCTGCAGGCCCGACTCGGTCGGGGTCGCGCCGAGCACGATCTGCAGGTAGAGCGGGAGGGTCAGCATCGCGCCGAACATGCCGAAGCCGACCAGGACGCCGATGACGGTCGCCATCGAGAACGTGCTGGAGCGGAACAGCTTGAGCGGGATGAGCGCGTCGTCCTTCATCGCCATCTCGATGAGGATGAACGCGACGATGCCGACGGCGCCGATGATGTAGCAGGCGATCGAGCCCGCGCTTCCCCAGCCCCACTCGCGGCCCTGCTCGGCGACGAGGAGGAGCGGGACGAGCGCGACGATCACGCCGGCGGCGCCCCACCAGTCGATGCGGGCGGCGCCCCTGTCGTGCTTCGGCAGGTGCAGGAAGCGCACCACCATGAACAGGGCGGCGATGCCGATCGGCACGTTGATCAGGAACACCCAGCGCCAGCCGGCGATCCAGAGGATCTCGTTCGCGCCGGCGAACAGGCCGCCGATCAGCGGGCCGATCAGGCTGGAGATGCCGAAGACGGCGAGGAAGTAGCCCTGGTACTTGGCGCGCTCGCGCGGGGCGAGCATGTCGCCCATGATCGCGAGCGGCATCGACATCAGACCGCCGGCACCGAGGCCCTGGATGGCACGGAACGCCGCGAGCTCGAGCATCGACGTCGAGAACGAGGCCAGCACGGAGCCGACGATGAAGATGACGATGGCGATGATGAACAGCGGGCGCCGTCCGAAGATGTCGGAGAGCTTGCCGTAGATGGGTGTCGAGATCGTCGAGAGGATCAGGTAGGCGGTCGTGACCCAGGCCTGCTGGCTGAGGCCGTGGAGGTCGTCGCCGATCGTGCGGATCGCGGTACCGACGATGGTCTGGTCGAGGGCAGACAGGAACATGCCGGCCATGAGGCCGAAGATCACCAGGAGGATCTGGCGATGCGACATGATCGGCTTGGGAGCGGCTGGTGCCGCCGGTGCGTGGGTTGACATGAGTCTCCGAGTCGAGAGTCGGATGGGACGCCCGGCCACGGACGTCACACCGATGTGGAGGGCAATGCGAATTTTGCGGAGAGTGCAAAGTTACACCCGGTGCGACTCTTTCGGCAACGCGAGAGTACTCCCCGCCGACCTCGTTCGCCAGGGGCGAACGAGCGCCTGAGAAGCGCGGAAACGCGCGGGAATCACAGGCACACTGGCCCCCATCCAGGTGGCGCATAGGTGGCGGGCGTACCGTGGAGAAGACCCGAACCCGTGCCCGCCTCGAATCTCCTCCAAAGGTCGTATGAGTTCTCTCACGAAACCCCGCCGTCTTCTCCTCGTCACCGCCGCCGCGGCCGTCACCGCACTCGCCTTCACCGGCTGCGCCGGCGAGCCGTCGCCGGTCACGAAGGCGCTGGCCGGAGCCTCGCCCGCCGCGTCGACCCACGGCACCACCGTCTCCTCCATCCAGCCGGCCACCGGCAGCGTCTCCGGCGGCACCGTCACGATCACCGGGACGAACCTGCAGAAGGTGGAGACCGTCACGATCGGCGGCCAGCACGCCACGGTCACCAAGACGAGCTCGGACACGGTCGTCGCCACCGTCCCCGCCGCGCAGAGCTTCCAGACCGGCGCGGTCCCCGTCGCGATCACGGACGCGAACGGCAAGACCGTCTCCACGGGCAAGACGTACGACTACCAGGTGCAGACGCCGGTCGACAAGCAGCTCGCGTACGCGATGGCGCACTGGAAGAACTACAACACCGCCGAGTACGGCGACCTGAACCCGGTCGGCGGCGACTGCGCCAACTTCGTCAGCCAGACGCTGATCGCGCGCGGCTGGCAGATGAACGACGACTGGTACAACCACGACGCCGCCGAGGACTGGAGCCCGGCGTGGGGCTACGTGCCGGCGATGGACGCGTACTTCCGTGCCAACGCCGCCCAGCTCGGCCTCACCGAGTACTCCTTCGACCAGCGCGACAAGATCAAGGTCGGCGACATCGTGATGTTCGACTGGAACGACAACGACTCGCTCGACCACGTCCAGATCGTCTCCGCGGTGCAGAACGTGAACGGTCAGATCAAGATCAAGATGGTCGGCCACAACGAGGACAGCGACTACCGCGACCTCGACGAGGCCATCACGGTCGACCATCCGGGTGCCACAGGACACTTCTGGAGCCTGTCGAAGTAACTTCGGTTATGCTCATGCCGTGAGTCTGGGGGGCGCCCGCACACGGCGGGTTCTGGTGCCGCGGGCTGCCCTGGCGGGCGCCGTGCTGATCGTCGCGGTCGCGCTGTCCGCGTGCGCGACAGGGGCCGTGAGCGCAGCACCGACGAGTCACAGAAGCACTCCGCAACGCATGACGCCG
>NZ_JBQCGZ010000040.1:0-6699 GCF_051955155.1 Leifsonia sp. | reverse complement strand
CCGGCATGACCACGGTCGTCCCGTACGGGACGACGATCGACGCCGCGTTGCTGCGGATGTGCTGTCCGTACCCGGCCGCGTACCAGGGCGTGTCGAAGGTGTCGTTGATCCACTGCTCGCCCGAGTTGACGCCGGGGTAGTACCGCGAAGCGCCCGTGCAGTTCGGCGAATAGTAGATCGTGAATCCCTTGTCGGCGGCCTGTGCCGGCGCCGCCCCGCCCACGCTGACGGCGATGGCCGCCAGCGCTGACGCGATGGCGATCGCGGCCCGCCCCCGGCGACCCATCGTCTTTCCCGCGCCTCGTTTGAAGATCTTCATCGTGTTCCCCCTGTGATGTCGTGCTCCGGGGCGCGGAAGCCGGACGGCCCGTTCCCCCGAACGTGCGCTGTCAGCCGTTCGCAGAGACGAACAGCCGGGCCGCCCCGAAGGCGGCCGCGCTCACGCTAGCAGGTGGTCGTTGCGGGAGATAGTCCCGTCAGCCGGCGACCAGGGCGTCGGCTGCCGCCCGCGCCCAGGCCTCCGCCTCGGAGAGCGACTCGCGGGTCAGCTCGGCGGCCGGCTGATGCGCCTCGACCACGCGCTGGACGGTGTCCACGATGTCGAGGTAGCCGATGGCGCCGGCATGGAACGCCGCGACCGCCTGCTCGTTCGCCGCGTTGAACACAGCAGGGTAGGTCCCACCGGCCGCGCCGACACGCTTGGCGAGGGCGACGGAGGGGAAGGCATCGTCGTCCAACGGCTCGAACGTCCACGAGTGCGCCGTCGTCCAGTCCAGCGGGGCGCCGACCCCGGGTACGCGGTCCGGCCAGCCGAGGCCGAGCGAGATCGGCAGGCGCATGTCCGGAGGAGAGGCCTGAGCGATGGTCGACCCGTCGACGAACTCGACCATCGAGTGGACGACGGACTGCGGGTGCACGGTCACGTCGATCTGATCGAACGGGACATCGAAGAGCAGGTGCGCTTCGATGACCTCCAAACCCTTGTTGACGAGCGTCGAGGAGTTCGTGGTGACGACGAGTCCCATGTCCCAGGTCGGATGCGCGAGCGCCTCCGCGGGAGTCACGTCGCGCAGCGACGCCCGGCTCCTGCCGCGGAACGGGCCGCCGGATGCGGTGAGGACGAGCCGGCGGACCTCGGACGGCGCTCCGGCCCGCAGCGCCTGGGCGATCGCCGAGTGCTCCGAGTCCACCGGCACTCTCTGACCGGGAGCGGCGGCGGCCTTGCCGCGCCCCCCGCCGACGATGCGCGACTCCTTGTTGGCGAGCGCCAGGCTCGCTCCGGTCTCCAGAGCCGCGAGCGTCGGCCCCAGACCGACGGAACCGGTGATGCCGTTCAGGACGACGTCCGCCTCGACGGAGCGGACCAGGCGCTCCGAGTCCTCCGCACCGAGTGCGGTCTCGCTCACGCCGAAGCGCTCGGCCTGCTCGCCCATCAGCGTGGAGTTCCGGCCGGCGCTCAGGCCGACCACCTGAAACCGGTCCGGGTTCGCCGCGACGACGTCGAGGGCCTGCGTGCCGATGGAACCGGTGGAGCCGAGGATGACGACGCGGCGCGCGGACATCAGCGGGTCGTCCCCAAGATGTCGACCACGAACACCATCGTGTCGGTGCCCTTGATCTCGCCCTGGCCCTTGCTTCCGTAGCCGTCCGCCGGCGGGACGATCGCGATCACCTGGGAGCCGACCGTCTGGCCCTCGAGCGCCTTCTGGAAGCCCTTCACCACCTGCGTGGTCTGGAACGATGTGGGCGCGCCGCGGCTCCACGAGGAGTCGAACATCTGGCCGTTTCGCCAGAGCACGCCCTTGTACTGGACGGTGACGGTGTCGCCGGGCAGCACGGTCTCGCCGGAGCCCTTCTTGAGCTGGGCGATCCTGGTCTCCTTCGGCGGGTCCGCCTTCGGGATCGTGACCATCGGCTCCCCGGTCTTCGAGAGCTTCACCGTCGGGAAGCCCGCAGTGGGCGCGACCGGCGCCCCGTCCGCCTTGGTCGGAACGATGCTGACGACGTCGGCCAGGAGAACGACCGGGGCGTCCTTCGAGAGGTTGAGCTGCGAGTAGGCCGTGCCGAACGCCTGCTCCGCGGTGGCGGTGACGACCGAGCGCGAGCCGATCGGCAGGCACTCCGCCGCGCGGACGAACCCGGGCAGGTACTTCTTGTCATCGAGCGTCGCGGAGACCGGCGGCTGTGTGCCGAAGCCCTCGCCGGCCGCGAGCGCCTTGCCGGTCGTGCCGTCGTAGGCGGCGAGCGCGAGGCCGACCGTCGCGCCCGGCTTCGCCTTCTCGCCGGTCCCGGTGATCAGGACAGTGCGCTCGGTGTCCGTCACCTTCAGCGGAGTGGCGAACGCGACCTTCGGCTCCTGATGGAAGGCGCCGGTCACCTTCACGGAGTCCGAGACGCTGCCCGGCTTCGTGTTCTGGCAGGTGGCGGCGGCCGGCGTCGCGGTCGCCGACGAGCTGGCCGACGGCGACGACGAGCTGCACGCTGCCAGCCCGGTGACGGCGAGGCCGGTGACGATCAGGGCTGTGGTGAGGGAGAGGGATCTGCGCACGGTGGACCAGTCTGCCGCATCCGGCTGCGGCTCACCTGACAGCGGCACAGGGTTCGGCTGAACGCGCCGCCTACGATGGAGCACATGACTCGCGAATTCTCCGTCCCACAGTCACGCCATCTCGTCACCGAGCTGCCCGGTCCGCGCTCGGTGGAGCTGCAGCAGCGCCGTGTCGCGTCGGTCAGCCGCGGTGCCGGGACGCTCGCGAACATCTACATGGAGTCCGGTTCTGGGGCCATCCTGGTCGACGTCGACGGCAACCGGCTGATCGACCTCGGCTGCGGCATCGGCGTGACGACCATCGGGCACGCGCATCCGGACGTCGCCGCCGCGGCCGCCGAGCAGGCTTCGAAGCTCACGCACACCCTGTTCACCGTGACCCCCTACGAGAACTATGTGCGCGTCGCCGAGAAGCTCGCCGAGATCACCCCCGGCGACTTCGAGAAGCACAGCATCCTGGTCAACTCCGGCGCGGAGGCGGTCGAGAACGCCGTCAAGATCGCCCGCAAGTACACCGGTCGCCGCGCGATCGCGACGCTCGACCACGCCTTCCACGGCCGTACGAACCTGACGATGGCGATGACCTACCGGCCCTGGCCGGAGCGCGCGGGGATGGGTCCCTTCCCCGGCGAGATCTACAGCCTCCCGATCAGCTACCCGTTCCGCGACCCCGAGGGGATGACGGGCGAGGAGGCCGCGGAGCGCACCATCGACTACATCCGCACGCACATCGGAGCGACCGAGCTCGCCGCGCTGTTCGTCGAGCCGATCCAGGGCGACGGCGGCATCATCATCCCCGCGCCCGGCTACTTCGCCCGGCTCTCGGAGTTCTGCGCCGAGAACGGGATCGTGTTCGTGGCGGACGAGATCCAGGCCGGCATCGGCCGCACCGGAACGTGGTACTCGATCGAGCACCACGGCGTCGTTCCCGACCTGGTCACGAGCGCCAAGGGCATCGCGGGCGGCTTCCCGCTCGCCGCGGTCACCGGCCGCGCCGAGATCATGGACTCCGTCCAGCCGGGCGGCATCGGCGGCACCTTCGGCGGCAACCCGGTCTCCACCGCCGCGGCCCTCGCCGTCTTCGACGTGTTCGAGAAGGAGAACCTGCTCGCGGAGGCGCGGCGGGTCGAGAAGGCGCTCTGGGCCCGCATCGGCGACTGGGCCGACCGCTTCGCCGTCGTCGGCGAGGTGCGCGGCAAGGGCGCGATGTTCGGCGTCGAGCTCGTCGTCCCCGGCACGAAGCAGCCGAATCCGGACGCCCTGAAGGCGGTGCTCGCCCACGCCACGGCCAACGGCGTCATCCCGCTCGACGCTGGCAGCTGGGACAGCGTCCTGCGCCTGCTGCCCTCCGTCGTGATCAGCGAGGAGCTGATCGACGACGCGGCGACGGTCATCGAGGAAGCCCTCGGCCGGCTCGGCTGAGGCCAGGACCGTGCGGCTGCCCGGCCGGCGTGCGCTGCCCGTCGCCGTCGTCGTTTTCGCGACGGCGGCGATGTTCGGCGTCGGGGCGCCCGCTGCGCAGGCCGCGGCCCCGGCAGTGGCCCCGACCCCGGCGGTGGTGGCCGCGGTGGCCGCGACCGCGTTCGACCCGAGCGACATCATCAGCGACGACAGCTTCTTCAACCCGGACGCGATGACCGCGGAGCAGGTCCAGCGCTTCCTCGAGCAGCGCAGCTGCCGGCCCAAGGATCACGCGCCGTGCCTCGCGGATTTCCGCATGGACACCCCGGACACCCCCGCCTCCGCCGAGCGCTGCGCCGCCATCCCCGGTCGCAGCGACGAGCGCGCGAGCAGCATCATCGCGCGGGTCGCCGCCGCGTGCACGATCAGCCCGCGCGTCCTGCTGGTCCTGCTGCAGAAGGAGCAGTCGCTGCTCACGGCACCGAGCCCGGCCGGCTATCAGAAGGCGACGGGCTACGCCTGCCCGGACACCGCGGAGTGCGACAATCGCTACTTCGGCTTCTTCAACCAGGTCTACCGCGCGGCCTGGCAGTTCCGGGAGTACACCGTGCACCCGGGCGACTGGCGCTACCGGATCGGCAGCAACAGCATCCAGTACCACCCGGATGCGGCCTGCGGCTCGGGCCGGGTCGCGATCGCGAACCAGGCGACCGCGAACCTGTACAACTACACGCCGTACCAGCCGAACCGGCAGACGCTCGCGCAGCCGTCCGGCCCCGGCGGGGACTGCTCGACCTATGGCAACCTCAACTTCTCGCGCATCTACGACCGCTGGTTCGGCGACCCGCACGCGGTGCGGTACTCCGGGCTGATCCCGCCGTGCCTGGTCTACACCGACGGTTTCGGCTGCCCTCCGGTCAACCCGTTCGCGCACTGAGCCGAGCATTCCCGGCGCGGCATACGTGCCGGATTACGCTCGTGGGGTGACCCAGGACCACCCCGACGACGGGCTCGACGCCGAACCCGAAGCGCTCCCGAAGCCCGGCGTGCTCTACTTCGTCGGCCGCTGGATCGTCGCGCCGCTCGCGAAGCTCGTCTACCGGCCGCGTGTGATCGGGACCAGGAACGTCCCCCGGCACGGCAAGGTCATCCTCGCGAGCAACCACCTGTCGTTCATCGACTCGGTGCTCATCCCGATGACGTCCCCGCGTCGCGTGCAGTTCCTCGCCAAGTCGCACTACTTCGAGGGGACCGGCCTCAAGGGCCGCGTGTCCAAGGCGTTCTTCACCGCCATCGGCGCGGTCGGCGTCCGCCGCGGTGCAGGCCAGGCGGCCCAGGAGGCGCTCGAGCAGTCGCGCAGGATCATCGACACCGGCGCCGCGTTCGCGGTCTACCCCGAAGGCACTCGTTCGCTCGACGGCCGCCTCTACAAGGGCCGCACCGGCATCGGCTGGCTGGCTCTGACCACCGGCGCCAAGGTGGTCCCCGTCGGACTGATCGGGACGGACGAGATGCAGCCGGTCGGCGCGAAGTTCCCGCGTGTGCGCCGGGTGACGGTCGCCTTCGGCGAGCCGATCGACGTCTCCCACTACGGCCCGGCGGAGTCCGGCCGCGCGCGCCGCCAGGCCACGGACGAGATCATGGCCGCGATCCACGGTCTCACCGGCCAGGAGCTCGCGAACGCCTACAACGAGTCGCCGCCGGCCAACGCTGTCGAGCGCGTCAAGCGCGCGCTGCGCCCCGAGCGCCTCTAGCGCACATCGCGGTCGCCTCGGCGCTCCGCACGGCTCAGCCCTCGCGCTTGGCGCGGTAGGTGCGCGCCTTCTGCCGGTTGCCGCAGACCTCCATGCTGCACCACTGCCGGGAGCCGTTCCGGGACTCGTCGTAGAAGGCCCAGCGGCAGTCCTCTCCCCCGCACAGCTTCACCCGGCGCAGCCTGCCCTGGATGCTGAGCACAACCGAGCTCGCCACCGCGGCTTCCGCGGCCGTCCTCGCGCGCAGCTCGACGGCGTGCTCGCCGCACGAGGTGGTCAGTTCCACCGCCGGCAGCGACGCTTCTTCGCCGTCCACGATCGCGCGCAGCGCGTCGCGGACGCGGAGCGCCTCTTCGCGGTCGCCCGACTCCACTCCGTGCTCGCGGGACCAGGCGGCGAAGTCCGCGTCGTCCACGAGGCGATCCGTGCCGTCCTCGACGTCGAGGGTGTTCAGGAACGCGACGAGGAAGTCGCCGCCGAGCTCAGGAGCATTCGTACGCATGTAACCATTGTATCGCAATAGCAGGTTACGGTAACCTATAACCAGTCAACGCAGATAGGTGGTTATCGACATGCATCCCCTGGTTCTCTGGTCCATCGCATCGCACGACCTCTCCGAGCGCGAGCAGGAGGAGGCCCTGGAACGCGCGCAGCGCGACTCCGGCACCGTCCAGCCGCGCCCGCTCACGCGCGACGAGCGCTGGGTGGCCGCGATCCACCGCTGGGCCAGCGCGGAGCCGGCCCAGGCCGCCGCGCCCGCGCCCAGCCCGGCTCCCTCGACCGCTCCGCGGCTCGGCTGCGCCTGAGCCTCGCCGCCTGAGACTCGCCGCCTGAGACTCAGCCACTCGGGACTCAGACGAGCGTGAGCAGCTCCGGCTCGTGACCGACCGGGAAGTTCACGCTCGCCGCGATGAAGCACTTCTCCGCCGCCGGGTGGTGCAGGGACATCGCCAGCTCCGCCTGCGCGGGGTCGGCGATGGTCACCCGGGGCCGGAG
>NZ_JBQCGZ010000039.1:0-5925 GCF_051955155.1 Leifsonia sp. | reverse complement strand
AAGGGCCGATACAGCCAGATGGGCGCCGTGTCGACCACGTTCGGCCCGGGTATCCCGCTGGATGTCAACTCGATCTGATCAACGCGCTTCGACTCGGGACGGGGTCGGGACCGGCAGCAGCCGGGACCGGCCCCGTTCTGGTTCCCGAACCGGACGCCCGGTTCCCTGAGAGAACGTTCATAAACGTCAACGAATGCGACAGACCTGTCTACCCCCTCTTGTGGCGGTAGAAGGCTCGGGCTAGTCTCGCCCTGGCGCGCACCGCGCGCCGGCTCGAAGCAGAGCCCGTCCGAGCGAAGGAATGTTTCTCGATGACACCTCGCAACACACCCGCCTTCCACAAGAGGGCACTCGGAATCCTCGCCACCACGACCGCCGTGGTGGCGTTGTCGTTGGCGGGCGCGTCCGCGGCCAACGCCGCCGATCGCGTGACATACGCCGATTCCGTCCCCTCCTGGGCCACCGCCCAGAACGACGCAGGAGCCGCCCCCGCCGACACCACGGTCGAGGGCGAGATCTATCTGCCGCTCCGCGACCAGAACGGCGCGGAGGCCCTGGCCAAGCAGGTGTCCAACCCGTCCCTCTCCGGATACCGCAAGGCGCTGAGCCCGCAGCAGTGGATCAACCGCTTCTCGCCGACGAAGGCGGACTCGGACGCGGTCGTCAGCTTCCTCAAGGCGGCCGGTCTCACGATCACCGCCGTGCCCGCGAGCCGCCAGTACGTGGTGTTCCGCGGCACGCCGGAGCAGCTCGGCTCGATCTTCGGCACCTCGCTGCACGAGTTCAGCTACGCGGGCCGCCAGCTCGTCGCGCCGACCTCGGCTCCGTCGCTGCCCGCCGGCATCGGGGCGAAGGTCTCCGGCGTCAGCCTGGAGCAGTCGCGCACGCTGACCCGTCCCGACTCGATCAAGCAGGGCGACCTCGGCCCGTCCAACACCCCGCAGGTGCGGATGAAGTCGGTCGCCCCGAACGCCGGTCCCGTGATCGAGACGCCGTGCTCGCACTACATCGGCGAGCACACCGTCACCGTTCCTCCGGCGTACAACGGCCAGACGAGCTACAGCACCTACAACTGCGGCTACACCCCGCAGCAGCTGCGCAGCGCGTACGGCCTGAGCGACCTCGGCAAGCGCGGCGTGAACGGGCGTGGCCAGACCGTCGCGATCATCGACGCCTACGCCAGCCCGAGCATCGTCAAGGACGTCAACACGTACTCGCAGCAGAACGGCGAGCCGGGCCTGACGAACTCCAGCTACCAGCAGCTGGTGCCGAGCCCCGCGCAGTTCACCGACCAGGAGCTCTGCCAGTACCCGAGCGGGTGGCAGGGCGAGCAGACGCTGGACGTGGAGTCCGTGCACGCGATCGCACCGGGAGCGCGCATCCTGTACGTCGGCGGCACGAACTGCGGCGGCGGCCTGGACGTGGCGATGTCGAAGATCCTCGACAACAAGCTCGCGAACATCGTGAGCAACAGCTACGGCAACGTGGGCGAGGCGGTCCCCGCCGACGTGATCCAGGGCGAGGTCAACCTGCAGCTCCAGGCCGCGGGCGAGGGCATCGGCCTCTACTTCTCGAGCGGTGACAACGGAGACGAGGCCGCGAACCTCGGCTACGCGTCGCCCGACTTCCCGGCGTCCTCGCCGTGGGTCACCTCGGTGGGTGGAACCAGCCTCGCGATCAACAAGAACGGCTCGATCGCGTACGAGACCGGCTGGGGCGACCAGTTCGACCAGATCGTCAAGAACGCGGACGGCAGCCTCGGTTACGTCGCTCCGCTTCCCGGCACCCGTTTCGTCGGCGGCGCGGGCGGCGGCGTGAGCGCCGTGTTCTCGCAGCCGGACTACCAGCGCGGGGTGGTCCCGTCCGCGCTCGCGAACGGTCACCGCGTGTCGCCCGACGTCGCGGCGCTGGCCGACCCGTACACCGGGTTCCAGATCGGCATCCGCCCGATCGTGGACGACACCACGCTCGCCACCGGCGACTACATCAACGAGACCTACGGCGGAACCTCGCTGGCCTCGCCGATCGTCGCCGCCCAGATCGCCATCGTGCAGCAGGCGACCGGCAAGACGATCGGGTTCGCGAACCCGACCCTCTACGCGGTCAAGCGCGTGCTGCCGTCGGCGTTCCGCGACGTGGTGCCGCAGAACCCGACGCAGGCGCTCGTCTACACCAGCAAGATCAGCGGGAACACCTACCTGGTCTCGCTGGACAACGACACCTCGCTGAAGACCGCGAAGGGCTACGACGACGTGACCGGCCTCGGCGGCGTCTCGTTCTCGCTGCTCAACTTCGTGGCGCAGGGCAGGCACTAGCCTCCCGCCCGCACCGCACGCGGCCGGCCGTCCCTTCGGGGGCGGCCGGCCGTCGTCCGTCGGGGTCCGCCCCGGCCGGGAGGCGCCCGGCAGCATCCCGCTAGGGTGGTGCCGTGACCGTCGGAATCCGCCCTGCCCGCCCCGGCGACGAGTCCGGTCTCGCCGCCGTCGCCGCCGCGACCTTCCCGCTCGCCTGCCCGCCGCACACCACGGACGAGGCGAAGGCGCAGTTCATCGCCGCGCACCTCTCCGCGGAGCGGTTCGCGGAGTACCTGGCCGATCCGTCCCGGCGCATCCTGATCGCGGAGGACGCCGACGGCAGCGCGGTCGGGTACACGCTGCTCAACGTGGGGGAGCCGACCGACGAGGACGTGCGCGCGGCCATCCGGGTGCGCCCGACGGCCGAGCTGAGCAAGTGCTACGTGCTCCCCGGCCACCACGGCGGTGGTGTGGCCGGCCGGCTGATGGCGGAGAGCCTGCGGCTCGCGGCGGAGGCCGGTGCGGCGGGCGTCTGGCTCGGCGTCAACGAGCTGAACGCGCGGGCGCAGCGCTTCTACGGCAAGCACGGCTTCGAGCGGGTGGGAGCGAAGCGCTTCCTGGTCGGGGACCGGCTGGAGGACGACTGGGTGATGGAGCGGCCGCTCCCGGCGGCCTGAGCCCCCCGGCGCGCTCAGCGAGCTTCAAGCCGGGCCCCGGTTAGGATGCTGCGACCCGTACCACCCGAGGAGTTCCCGTGCGCCGCCTGCTGCGAATCGTGCGACAGCCGTTCAGCGCGCCGCTGCTCGCCGTCGGGTGGCAGCGCGCCGTGCCGGTGCTGCTGGCGATCGGCACCGTCTGCGTGCTCGCCGGGCTCACCATCATCTGGGCGGCCCGGCTGACCTTCGCGTACCCGGTCTACGTCAGCGAGCTCGGGGCGATCGGTGCGCCGACGGCCGGACCGTTCTCGCTCGCGCTCCTGCTGGTCGCGGCAGGCGGCTTCAGCATCGCCCTGGCCAGCGGGCACATCCGGTCGTCGGTGCGCGTGCTCGACCGCTGGGCTCCCGCGGCGAGCCTCGGCTTCGCCGCGATCTGCTTCGTGCTCGCGTCGCAGGTCACCTGCACCGCGAACTGCCCGGTCCCGCTCGTCGATCCGCGCTCGACGGCGCAGGACCTCATCCACACGGTGTCCGCGGTGCTCGGCTTCGCCGCCGCCTGCTTCGCGATGCTGCAGGTCGCGTTCGCGAGCGGGCTGCCGCGGGTGGCCCGGTTCTCGCTCGCGAGCTGCCTGGCGGTGGCCGTCATCACCATCGTCGGAGGGTTGCTGGCGATCGTCCACGTCGCGACGGACGTGGGGGCGTGGCTGGAGCTGGTGGGCACGACCGTGGCGATCGCCTGGATCGCGGTGTACTCGCTGGCGCTCGTCCGGGTCCCGGTGGGGGCGCGCGGCGAGTCGGCTCAGTAGAGCTGCGGCTGCGCCGCGAGCGTCGCCGTCGCGCGGAGCGGGTGGGTCGCCGGAGCCGGCGCCGGCTGCACCGGCCGGGCCGTCGCCTCCCGGAGCAGGTCGATCAGCTGGCCGGCGAGGCGGACCAGCCGGCCGATCTCGGCGTCGTCGCGGTCGACCCAGCGGCACTCGGGCTCGTCGTGCAGCGGGACGAAGCCGTCGTGCTGCTCCCAGACGAACAGCGTCCTCTCGGCGCCGAGCACGTACTGCTGCCACCAGATCTGCCGCAGATAGTTGCGCGGGATGCTGCGGAACGGCTTGTTCGTCGTCTTGATCTCGGCGAGCTCGATGCGGCCGCCGCTGCGAACGACGAGGCCGTCCGGCGTCGCCAGGTGGCGGCGGTCGCGCTCCGCGTGGAAGAGCAGGTCGGAGGGCAGGATGCCGTGGGTAGCGGCGACCCAGCCGGCGATCTCCGGCTCCCTGCTGCGGCCGTGCTGCGTGAACGAGTTGCCGGAGAAGCCGGAGCCGTTCAGCTTCTCGTGGGCAGCGGCGCGCAGCGAGCCGGGGGTGGACAACTTGGCGACATCCGTCGCCGTGATGCCGCGGCTGCGCGCCCGCAGCCAGCCGACCCGATCGCTCGAGGACGCCACGACGCGGGCGAGGTGACCCTCGGCCCCCGGCACGGCGGGGACCACCGCGGTGGGAGCGGGCGCCGAGGTGCTGCCGAGGTCCGCCAGCACGCCCGGCCGGTAGAGGTCGGCGTTGCGGGCGGGACGGTCGAGCACCCATCCATTCTGCACCGCGCGCGCCGTCGCCACCGTCACGTCGCCCTCTGTGTCGCGCACCCGTGCACCCGCGCACCCGCGCAGCCATCCGTTCCGGAGTTCTTCACGCGACACGCCGCTGCGAAGCGTGAAGAACTCCGGAACGGATGGCGGGGACGTCACTCCACGCCGAGGGCTCCGAGCTGGCGGCGGGCCTCGTCGATCGTGGCGAGGGTCGAGACCGCCTCGTCGAGCGGGTGCAGCGGCGACTCGGTGCGGCCATCGGCGACATAGCGGGCGAGCGCGGCCGCCTCGTACGACATCCCCTGCCGGTACGGCCGGTTGTACGGGTCGCGCCAGTGCGCCGCCAGCGTGCCGTCCGCGCCGTGCAGCCGGAAGCCGCTGGGACCCCAGAACGGGCTGTCCGTCTCGATGCGGCCGCCGGAGCCGGAGATGGTGCCGAGGGATGGGGTTCCCGCCCTCAGGGTCGTGCTCAGCAGCGCCTGCGCACCGCTGGGGGAGGTGAGCACGAGCGCCGCCTGCTCGTCGACGCCGGTGCTCGCGAGCGAGCCGGTCGCCAGGACGCTCTGCGGCTCGCCGAGCGCGAACGACGCCCAGGAGACCGTGTAGACGCCGAGGTCGAGCAGCGCTCCGCCGGCGAGCGCCGGGTCCCACAGCCGCCCGGTCGGGTCGAACCGCGCGCGGCCGCCGAAATCCGCGGTGACGACCGCGGGCTCGCCGATCTCACCGGCGTCGAGCAGCTGCCGGATGATGTCGGTCTGCGGCAGGTAGCGCGTCCACATCGCCTCCATCGCGAAGACGCCCGCCTCGCGCGCCGCAGCGGCGATCAGCCGCGCCTGGTCGGCGGTCGCGGCCATCGGCTTCTCGATCAGGACGTGCTTGCCCGCCCGGATCGCGAGCAGTGCGTGCTCGAGGTGCTGGCTGTGCGGCGTCGCGACGTAGACGACGTCCACCTCGGGGTCGCCGACCAGTGCCTCGTACGACGCGTGCGCGCGCTCGACGCCGTGCGCGGCGGCGAACGCCTCCGCACGGTCGGCGGAGCGCGAGCCGCAGGCGACGATCCGCTGGCCGGTGTGTGCGCGCAGCGCGTCGACGAAGTCGCCGGCGATGACGCCGGGGCCGAGCACCCCCCAGCGCAGCACAGGGGCGTCGGCGGGATCGGGGTGACGCGGGGCGGGGAGCGTGCGGGAGGTGACGGTCATACGCTCAGTCTGCCCGTCGGCACGGCGGCGGGCGCAACGTGCGCTTGACGCGCCGGCGGTGAGACTCTAAGGTTTCAATATCTGAGGTCTATATACCCGAGACATTCGTACGTCACGAGCCGGGGGGGGGGGGGGGGCGGGGCCCCCCCCCCCCGCCCGCCAGTCGCGCCCCCCGCGCCGCCGGGGGGGGGGGCGCGGGTCGC
>NZ_JBQCGZ010000038.1:0-8583 GCF_051955155.1 Leifsonia sp. | reverse complement strand
GCCACCGAGGTCGAGCTCAAGGAGCGCAAGCACCGCATCGAGGACGCCGTCCGCAACGCGAAGGCCGCCGTCGAGGAGGGCATCGTCGCCGGTGGTGGCGTCGCCCTCATCCAGGCCGGCAAGACCGCGTTCGAGAAGCTGTCGCTTGAGGGCGACGAGGCGACCGGCGCGAACATCGTCAAGGTCGCCATCGAGGCTCCGCTGAAGCAGATCGCCGTCAACGCGGGCCTCGAGGCCGGCGTCGTCGTCGCCAAGGTCCGCGAGCTCCCGGTGGGCCACGGCCTGAACGCCGCCAGCGGCGAGTACGTCGACATGCTGGCCGCCGGCATCAACGACCCGGTGAAGGTCACCCGCTCGGCGCTGCAGAACGCGGCGTCCATCGCGGGCCTGTTCCTCACCACCGAGGCCGTCGTCGCCGACAAGCCGGAGAAGTCCGCTCCGGTCCCGGCCGACCCGACCGGTGGCATGGACTTCTAAGTCCCAGCGCAACGAAGAGAGGGCGTCTCCCCATCCGGGGAGGCGCCCTCTCTTCGCGTTTCCGCGATCCCCTCTCGAGTTGCGACATGATGTCGCAACTCGAGAGGGTATTGAGACATCGAGTCACGACTCGATCGACCTGGACCACTCCGCGCAAACGGAGGCGGAGCGACGTGCCAGCGGACCGGAGCCGCGTCGAGTCGTGACTCGATGTCGGAATACCTGCCGAGTTGCAACACGATGTCGCAACTCGGGGTGCAGCGGCTACGGCGCGAGAGGCTTGGGCGCGGATGCGGCGGTGGCCAGCGGCAGGGAGACGCGGAAGGTGGCTCCGCCGCCCTCGGTGTCCACCACATCCACCGTGCCGTTGTGCGCGGCGACGATGGACGACACGATCGCGAGCCCCAGGCCACTGCCGCCGGTCTCGCGGGCCCGCGAGGTGTCGGCGCGCCAGAACCGCTGGAAGATCTTCTCCCGGATTTGCGGCGGGATGCCCTCGCCGTGGTCGCGCACCTCGAGCGTCGCGCGCTCGGTGCGGTGGTCGACCCGCACCGCGATCTCGATCGGGCTGTCCTCCGGCGTGTAGCGCTGGGCGTTGCCCATCAGGTTGGTGACCACCTGGCGGAGCTTGTTCTCCTCGGCCAGCACGATGGCCGGTTCGGCGGGCGGAGTCTCGGCAAGGCCGACGCGCTCCGTCGTCGTGATCGGAACCGGTCCGGTGGTGCCGCGGCGCCCTCGCCCCCGTCGGAGCCGCGCCAGCGTCGCCCCCGCGAACGCGATCGGGCCGGTCGCGTTGGAGACCTTGGCGCCGTCCGGGATGGGCATGGGCACCGTGTCCAGCGTCGGCTCCTCCGGTTCCGTGTCCGGCTCCGGCGGAGCGGGGATCGGCTGCGGCGTGAGCACGGTGACTGTGCGGTTCGGGGAGCCGGCCATCGCGTCCATCGCGGCGTCGCGCGCGATCGTCACCAGGTCGACCGGGCGCAGGTCGAGCGGCTTCGTCTCGTCGAGGCGTGCCAGCTCCAGGAGGTCCTCGACCAGGACGCCCATCCTGATCGCCTCCTTCTCGATGCGGTCCATCGCCTGTGCGACGTCCTCCGGCGTCTGCAGCGCGCCCATCCGGTACAGCTCGGCGTAGCCGCGCACCGAGACCAGCGGCGTCCGCAGCTCGTGGGAGGCGTCGCCCACGAAGCGGCGCATCTGCTCGATGGTGCGCGCGCGGTCCTTGAACGCCCGGTCGATGCGGTTCAGCATCGTGTTCAGCGACCGGTTCAGCCGGCCGACCTCGGTGTTCGGCGTCGCGCCGCCGAGCCGCTGGCTGAAGTCGCCGTCTGCGATCTCGGCCGCCGTCTGCTCCACTTCGCGCAGTGGCGCGAACGTCGTCGTCACCAGCATCCGGGTGAGTCCGGCCCCGACGATGATCACGATCACGCCGAAGCCGAGGAAGATCGCCAGGAAGCTGGCCATCACGGTGTCGATCTGGCTGGTCGTCGTCGCCACGATGGCCGTGCCGAGCGCGCCCTCCGGGTTCGTCAGGGTGACCGTCTGCGCGATCGCACGGTAGGTGGTGTGGCCATCGTTGCTGAGCAAGGGATACCCGCCGGTCGGCAGCGCCTTGCCCTGCGCGACCGTGAGGCTGCCGGGGATCGCCGGACGGTGCGAGTACGGGATGTTCGACCAGTTCGTGCGCACGAGGTTGCCCTCGGAGTCGTACAGCGCGGCGAAGTAGTCGGACGGGCTCGCGTCGGTGGCGATCTGCTCCTTGTCCGAGGACGTCCCGAACAGGTACGTGTTCAGGTACGACGCCCCCGACGCTGCCGCGAGCTGCGCATCCAGCTGGGTCAGCAGGATCGGCTTCAGCATCGACATCGTGCCGATGCCGGTCACGAGCAGCCCGAGCGTCAGCATGAGCACGGTCACCCCGGTGATCTTGGTCCGGAGGGAGATCGCGTTCCAGCGGTCGAGCAGGCGTGAGTGCATCAGGCCGTCAGTCTACGGAAGGCTTGCTGTGCCGCGGATGTGCGCGGCCGCTCACGCCTTGGCGGCTTTGAGCATGTACCCGAAGCCGCGCTTGGTCTGGATGAGCGGCTCGCTGGAGTGCGCATCCACCTTGCGGCGCAGGTAGGAGATGTAGGACTCCACGATGCCCGCGTCGCCGTTGAAGTCGTACTCCCAGACGTGGTCCAGGATCTGCGCCTTGGAGAGCACCCGGTTCGGGTTCAGCATCAGGTAGCGCAGCAGCTTGAACTCGGTCGGGCTGAGCTCGATCGGGGTGTCGCCGACGAAGACCTCGTGCGTGTCCTGGTCCATCGTCAGCTCGCCGGCGCGGATGACGGCGTCCTCGTCCGCCTGCATCGTGCGGCGCAGGATGGCCTTGATGCGCGCGACGATCTCGTCGAGGCTGAACGGCTTGGTCACGTAGTCGTCGCCGCCGACGGTGAGGCCGGTGATCTTGTCCTCGGTGTCGTCCTTGGCGGTGAGGAACAGGATCGGCGCGGTGTACCCGGCGCCACGCAGCCGCTTGGTGACGCCGAACCCGTTCATGTCGGGGAGCATCACGTCCAGGATGATGAGGTCTGGCTCCTCTTCGAGGACCGCGGAGATCGCCTGGGCGCCGTTGCCGACCGCGCGCACGGCGAACCCGGCGAAGCGGAGGCTGGTGGTGAGGAGATCGCGGATGTTCGGCTCGTCGTCGACGATGAGAATGCGGGGTCCGGCGTTCATGGCAAACAGTATCTGCGCGTCCGCTGAATTCTACCTGTGAGCGATCGGTGCGCCGTGCGTGTGAGGGGCTGGCGCGCGCAGTGTGAACAGTGGATGCTGAGCAGGTCAGCCCGCACGTGAACCCGATCCGAGGAGCGTACGCCATGTCGAATCCCACCGTCGTGATCGCCGGCGCCGGCCTGGCCGGGGCCACCACCGCCGAGGAGCTCAGGGAGCGCGGATTCGACGGCCGCATCCTGCTGCTCGGCGCGGAGGAGCACCGCCCGTACATCCGGCCGCCGCTGTCCAAGGAGTTCCTGAAGGGCGAGGCGCCGGTCGACGACGCATACGTGCATCCCGCCGACTGGTACGCCGACAACGACGTCGAGTTCGTCCCCGAGACCGTCGCCGGGTCGTTCGATCCCGGAGCGCACGAGCTGTTCGTCTCCGACGGCGGCCGGATCACGTACGACAGCCTGGTGATCGCGACCGGCGCGAGCGCCAACGCGCTCGGCGTCCCCGGCAGCGGCCACGGCGCCGTGTTCGCGCTGCGGACGATGGACGACAGCCGCTGGCTGCGCAGCGCCCTGGAGGTGGGCGGCCGCCGGGTGGCGATCGTCGGCTCCGGCTGGATCGGGATGGAGGTCGCGGCGGCCGCGCGCGGCTACGGCAACGACGTGACCGTCCTCGGCCGGCCCGAGGTGCCGCTCAGCGGGGCGATCGGGCGGCGGATGGGCGAGGTGTTCGCGCGGGCGCACCGGGACAACGGCGTCGACCTGCGCGGCGGGGCGCACGTCGTCGCCGTCGAGGGCGGAGACGAGCAGGCGGTCGTGCTCGCCACCGGCGAGCGCATCCCCGCCGACGTGGTGGTCGCCGGCGTCGGCGCGACCCCGAACGTCCAGGTCGGGGAGCGCTCCGGCCTGCGCATCGCCAATGGCATCCTCACCGACAAGGGGATGCGCACCGGCGTCGAGGACGTCTACGCGGTCGGCGACGTCGCCAACCCGTTCCTGCCCGCCATCGGGATGCACCTGCGCAACGAGCACTGGGCGAACGCGATCGCGGGCGGGAAGGTGGCGGCGCACGCCATCGTCGGGGACCGCGCGAGCTACGACGACATCCCGTACTTCTACTCGGACCAATACGATCTGGGCATGGAGTATTCGGGATACGCGCCGCTCGCCGCCGGCGCGCAGGTCGTCGTCCGCGGCGACGAGGACGCCCGCGAGTTCATCGCGTTCTGGCTCCGCGGCGACCGCGTGGTGGCCGGGATGAACGTGAACGTCTGGGACGTGCAGGAGCACATCCAGCGCCTGATCCGCGCGGGCGACCGCATCGACCCCGCCCGGCTCGCCGACGAGAGCGTGGACCTTGCCGCCCTCTGAGATGTACCTGCCGCCGCTGCGCATCCCCGTCCGCGCCATCGGCGCCCGCACCTTCGACTTCTCCCGGCAGGTCGCCGTGATGGCTGTCGTGAACCGCACGCCGGACTCCTTCTTCGACCAGGGCCGCACGTTCGCCTTCGACCGCGCCGTCGACGCGTGCTTCGAGGCCGTCGCCCTCGGCGCCGACTGGGTCGACATCGGCGGCGCTCCGTTCGCACCCGGAGAGCCGATCCCGGTGGCGGAGGAGGTGGAGCGCGTTGTGCCGGTCGTCGCTGCGCTGCGCGCCGGATCGGACGTGGTGATCTCGGTGGACACGTTCCACTCCGAGGTCGCCCGCCGCGCGATCGAGGCGGGCGCCACCGTCGTCAACGACACCACTGGGCTCAGCGACCCCGACCTCGCTCCGGTGGTCGCCGACAGCGCGGCGACGCTCGTGCTGACGCACAGCCTGGCCGCGCCGCGCACGGTCTACCCGCGGCCGCACTACGACGACATCGCCGCCGAGGTCGCTGCGTTCCTGCTCAGCCGCGTGGACCGCGCCGTCGCCGCGGGCATCCCGGAGGAGCGCATCATCCTGGACCCTGGCCACGACCTCAACAAGAACACCCTCCAATCGCTGGAGCTCACCCGCCGGCTGCGCGAGATCGCCGACCTCGGTTTCCCGACCCTCGCCGCGGTGTCGAACAAGGACTTCATCGGCGAGACGCTCGACGCCCCGCGCGAGGAGCGCGGCGCCGGGTCGATCGCCGCCGCCGTCGTCTCGATCGTGAACGGCGCGCGGATCATCCGGATGCACGACGTGCGCGCCTCTGTCTCCGCGGCCCGGATGACCGAGGCGATCCTGGGACTGCGCGAGCCCGCCTACCTGAAGCACAACATGGGGGATGTCAATGAGTGAGCCGTCCATCGCCCGGCTGTTCCCGCTGCCGGGGGAGGAGGGGCTCGGCGACGAGCAGCTCCTGGAGCTGTACGGGGACGTCCCGCACACGCCCTGGCTGCGCGTGAACTTCGTGAGCAGCCTCGACGGCGCGGCCACCCGGCAGGGGCTCTCGGGCGGACTCTCGGACGACGCCGACCGGCGCGTGTTCGACCTGCTGCGGCGGCTCTGCGACGTCGTCGTGGTCGGCGCCGGCACCGTGCGCGCGGAGGGCTACGGAGCGATGCGCGTGGACGAGGCATCGCAGCGCGCCCGCAGCGCGGCCGGGCTCAGCGCGCATCCAGTGTTCGCCGTGATCTCCGCGAGTCTCGACCTCGACCCGGCCAGCCCGCTGTTCCGGGAGGCGCCGGAGCGGCCGATCGTCGTCACCACCGAGATCGCGAGGGCCGACACCAAGGAGGCGCTCTCGGAGGTGGCGGACGTGGAGGTCTGCGGTCGCGACCGGGTGGAGCCGGAGCGGCTGGTGCGGCTGCTCTCCGACCGCGGGCTGACGCGCATCCACTGCGAGGGCGGGCCGCACCTGTTCGGAGACCTGATCGCGGCGGGCGCCGTCGACGAGCTGTGCCTGACCCTCAGCGCCACGCTGGAGGCCGGGTCGGCGACCAGGATCGCGGCGGGAGCCTCCCCGATCGTGCCCGCCGAGCTCGGCCTCGCGCACGTCCTGCAATCCGGCGACACCCTGCTGCTGCGCTATGTCCGCCGCTGAGACGCTGCCGGAGATCGATGCAGCGCTCGTGCGCCGCCTCGTGGACGCGCAGTTCCCGCGCTGGCGCGACCTGCCGATCCGCCGGGTGGAGCACGACGGCTGGGACAACCGCACCTTCCGGCTCGGGGAGGAGCTGAGCGTCCGGCTGCCGAGCGCACCCGGCTACCGCGAGCAGGTCGCCAAGGAGCAGCGCTGGCTGCCCGTCCTGGCGCCGCTGCTGCCCCTGCCCATCCCGCAGCCGGTGGCCGAGGGGGCGCCGACCGAGGACTACCCCCTGCCCTGGTCGGTGTACCGCTGGCTACCGGGGACGCCCGTGGTGCTGCTTGGCGACGTGTCGAGGGATGTGGCGCTCGCCGAGGCGATCGGCGCCTTCCTCGTCGCGCTGCGGGCGGCGCCGGCCGAGGGCGCCCCCGCGCCCGGGACCCACAACTTCTTCCGCGGCGCACCACCCGAGGTCTACGGCGAGGAGGCGCTCGCCGCGTTCCCGGTGCTCGGCGCCGGCGCCGCGAGCCGCGCCGAGGCGCTCTGGGCGGAGGCGACCGCGTCCCGCTGGGAGGGAGCGCCGGTGTGGTTCCACGGCGACGTCGCGCCCGGCAACCTGCTGACCCGCGACGGGCGGCTCTCCGCCGTGATCGACTTCGGCACGTCCGGCGCCGGCGACCCGGCGTGCGACCTCGTCCCGGCCTGGACGATGTTCGACGGCGCCGCGCGCGACGCCTTCCGCCGGGTCGTCGGCCTCGACGACGACACCTGGGCGCGCGCCCGCGGCTGGGCGCTCTGGAAGGCCGCGATCACGGTCCGCGACCGCTCCGGCGACGCCGAGGCCCGCGCGACCCTCGCCCGCATCCTGCGCTGACCCGCGCGACATTTGGCACAAATCGCGCTTGTCTCCACCTCCGCAACCCACATTTGGCACAAATCGCGGCTTCGGTGGCGCGATGACCGACATGTGGCGCAGCTGTCGCGCCGGGCGTCCGTCAGGCGGCCAGCGCGTGCGCGTCGAGGATCGTGTACGAGTAGCCCTGCTCGGCGAGGAAGCGCTGCCGGTTCTGCGCGAAGTCCTGGTCGACGGTGTCGCGGGAGACCAGCGTGTAGAAGTTCGCCGACAGCCCGGACTCCTTCGGGCGCAGCAGCCGGCCGAGGCGCTGCGCCTCTTCCTGCCGTGAGCCGTACGAGCCGGAGACCTGGATGGCCACCGTCGCCTCCGGCAGGTCCACCGAGAAGTTCGCCACCTTGCTGACCACCAGCACCGGCGTCACCCCGTCGCGGAACTCCTGGAACAGCCGCTCGCGCTCGTCCACCGGCGTCGCTCCGGTCAGCTGCGGCGCACCGAGTGCCTCCGCGAGCTCGTCGATCTGGTCGAGGTACTGGCCGATCACCAGGATGCGCTCGCCCGCGTGCCGCTGCACCAGCTGCCGCACCACATCGAGCTTCGCGGGCGCCGTCGCCGCGAGCCGGTAGCGCTCGTCGTCGGCCGCCGCCGCGTAGCTGAGCCGGTCGGACGCGGGCAGGTCGATGCGGACCTCGTAGCAGGCGGCGGGGGAGATGAAGCCCTGCGACTCGATCTCCTTCCACGGCGCGTCGAAGCGCTTCGGGCCGATGAGGCTGAAGACGTCGCCCTCGCGGCCGTCCTCGCGCACCAGTGTCGCCGTCAGGCCGAGCCGGCGCCGGGCCTGCAGCTCGGCGGTGAGCTTGAACACGGGAGCGGGCAGCAGGTGCACCTCGTCGTAGACGACCAGGCCCCAGTCGAGTGCGTCGAGCAGCGCGAGGTGCGCGTACTCGCCCTTCCGCTTGGCGGTGAGGATCTGGTAGGTCGCGATCGTGACCGGCTTGACCTCCTTCACCTGGCCGGAGTACTCGCCGATCTCCTCCGCGGTGAGCGTGGTGCGCTTGAGCAGCTCGTCCCGCCACTGGCGCGCCGAGACGGTGTTCGTCACCAGGATGAGCGTCGTCGTCTTCGCCGTCGCCATCGCGCCGGCGCCCACGAGCGTCTTGCCGGCGCCGCACGGCAGCACGACCACGCCGGAGCCGCCGTCGAAGAAGTTCGAGACCGCCTTGCGCTGGTAGTCGCGCAGCGCCCAGCCGTCCTCCTGCAGCCCGATCTCGTGCGGAGTGCCCGGCGTGTAGCCGGCGAGGTCCTCCGCCGGCCAGCCGAGCTTCACCAGCTCCTGCTTGACCTGGCCGCGCGCCCATGCCTGCACGGCGAACGTCTCGTCGTCGCGGCGCTCCAGCAGCAACGGGGCGATGCGCTTGGCGCTCGCGACCTCGGTCAGCACGGCCAGGTCGGACGAGCGCAGCACCAGCTCGCCCTCGTCGTCCCGCTCGATCACGAGCCGGCCGTAGCGGGCGACGGTCTCCGACACGTCCACCGAGACGGT
>NZ_JBQCGZ010000037.1:0-10901 GCF_051955155.1 Leifsonia sp. | reverse complement strand
AGTCGCGACCGTTCGCACTCCGCGCGGAAGCAGGCGCCCGCGGCTCGCTACGCGGCGGCGGCGGCGCGGACGCTGGTGGCGCGCACGACCAGGGAGGAACGGCGGGCGGTCGTCGCCGCCGGGGTGATCCCGGCGAGCTGGTCGAGCAGCATCCGGGTGGCGCGGCGGCCCTGCTCCTCCGGGTAGCGAGCGAGCGCCGTGATCGGGCGGGAGCCGAGCCGGCAGAGCAGGGAGTCGTCCCAGCTGGCGATCGCCACGTCGTCCCTGCCCGCCCTGGTCAGCGCGGCCTGGGCGCCGAGCGCGAGCAGGTCGTTGGAGGTGACGATCGCCGTGATCGTCGGGTCCTCCGCCACCGCGCGGGCGGCGATCCGCTCGCCCGCCTCCATCGAGTAGTCGGACGGCTCGAAGGCCACGCGCACCCCGTGCGCCGCCGCGCGCGCCCGCACGGCCTCCATCCGGTCCAGCTCGTGCTCGAACTCCTCCGGGCCGCGGATGTGCAGCAGGCCGCGGTGGCCGAGCCCGGCCAGGTGGTCGACGAGCAGGCCGGCGTCGCCCGCGGCGTCGTAGAGCAGAACGCGGCCGGGGGCGATCGGCTCCCGGTTGCCGTGCAGCACGTACTGCAGCCCGAGCGCGTCCAGCAGCGCCGGGCGCGGGTCGCCGATGGTGATGTCGAACAGCATCACGCCGTCCACGCGGCGCTCGGCGCTCCAGCGCCGGTAGGTGGCGACGTCCAGGCCGTCGTCCATCCCGACCATCCGCAGCAGCAGCGACTGCCCGGCGGCGCCCAGCTCGGTCTCCACGCCGGCGAGCAGACTCATGTAGTACGGCTCCGCGCCGAGCAGGCCCGGGTCCCTGCGCAGCACGATCCCGATGGCGTCGGAGCGGGCGCGGGAGAGGGCACGCGCGCTGGAGCTCGGGTGCCAGCCCAGCTCCTCGGCGAGCGCGAGCACGCGCTGCCTGGTCTCCGCGCTGACGCCCGGCTGCCCATTGAGCGCGTAGGACACCGACGCCTTGGACAGGCCGAGGCGGTCGGCGAGACCGCCGATCGTCACGCGTGCGTCCGGCGCCACGGCGTCCTCCTTCCCGGTCGTCCGGCACCAGGGTACCTGCAGCTGAAGCGGTTCAGGAGACGCCGCGACCGCCGGACGGTCTGCCCGGTCCCCCGCCGGATTCGCGACGGACACGCGCGCGCCCGTCCGGCAGAATGACCGGAGAGAGAAAACCTGGGAGGCTCGCCGTGGCATCCACCGTGTTCGAACGCCGCCGTCCCGACGCATCCGTCGTCGCGCACGCGCTCGCCCCGACCCGGCAGGGCGTGTACTGGATCGAGGACGCCCCGGGCGATCCCTACCCGCGTCTGACCGGCGACATCAGCTGCGACCTCGCGGTGGTCGGCGGCGGCTACTCGGGGCTCTGGACGGCGCTGCTCGCCGCGCGCGAGAACCCCGGCGCGCGCGTGGTGCTGCTGGAGGGCAGGCGCATCGGCTGGGCCGCCTCCGGCCGCAACGGCGGCTTCTGCGAGGCGAGCCTCACGCACGGCGACGAGAACGGCCGCAGCCGCTTCCCCGAGGAGTTCGACCGGCTGCAGGAGCTCGGCATGGCGAACCTCGACGAGATCGGGGCCACCATCGCCGAGCTCGGGATGGACGCCGAGTTCGAGCGCAACGGCGCGATCGACCTGGCGACCGAGCCGCACCAGGTGCCGTGGCTGCGCGAGGCCGCCGCCGAGGCCGGCGAGGACGCCCGCTTCCTCAACGCTGCAGCCGGGCAGGCCGAGGTGCACTCCCCCAGCTACCTCGGCGGGCTGCTCCGCACCAGGGATTCCGCCCTCGTCCACCCGGCGAAGCTCGCCAGGGCGCTGGCCCGCGCGTGCGAGGCGGCCGGCGTGGAGATCTTCGAGCACAGCCCCGTGGAGGGGATCGGCGAGGGGACGACGCTGTACACGCCGCAGGGCGTCGTGCGCTCCCGGCGCACCGCGCTCGCCACGAACGTGTTCCCGAGTCTGCTCAAGCGCAACCGGCTCGCCACGGTCCCCGTCTACGACTACGTGCTGATGACCGAGCCGCTCTCGGCCCAGCAGCTCGCCGCCATCGGCTGGTCGGGCCGGCAGGGGCTCGGCGACTCCGCAAACCAGTTCCACTACTACCGGCTGACGCGCGACAACCGCATCCTGTTCGGCGGCTACGACGCGGTCTACCACTACGGCGGCCGGGTCAGGGAGCGCTACGAGGACCGGCCGGAGACGTTCCGCCGGCTGGCCTCGCACTTCTTCACGACGTTCCCGCAGCTGGAGGGGCTGACGTTCACGCACCGCTGGGCCGGCGCGATCGACACGTGCAGCCGGTTCTGCGCGTTCTTCGGCACCGCCCGCGGCGGGACGGTCGCCTACGCCACCGGCTACACCGGCCTCGGAGTCGCGGCGACGCACTTCGGCGCGCGCGTGATGCTCGACCTCCTGGACGGGCGCAGCACCGAGCGCACCGAGCTCGCGTTGGTGAAGAGCAGGCCGCTGCCGTTCCCTCCGGAGCCGGCCGCCGCGCTCGGCATCGCCCTGACC
Organism: Leifsonia sp.; assembly: GCF_051955155.1. Lineage (NCBI taxonomy): Bacteria > Bacillati > Actinomycetota > Actinomycetes > Micrococcales > Microbacteriaceae > Leifsonia > Leifsonia sp. The sequence continues at coordinate 8,344 of NZ_JBQCGZ010000037.1, read as the reverse complement.
CGCTGGTCGCTCGACCGCGCCGATCACCACGAGGGCCGACGCAACCTGTTCCTGCGGACGCTCGACGCGGTCGGGCTCGGCTTCGACTCGTGAGCAGGTGTCGGGAGCCCGTCGCGTGACGGCGAGGGGCGACTGCACCGTCAGCGAGGCGCTTCGGAAGGCCCGTCCGGCGGCCCGAAGGTGCAGCCCAGGGCGAGTTCGGCATAGGAGAGCACGTTGCGGCGGGTGCGCGCCCGGTCCAACTCCACTCCGATCAGCGGGTAGAGGTCGTACGCGTCCTCGAGCGCGACCAGATTGCGAGCGATCGTCCCGGCGTCCGAGGCCAGGCGGAAGACGCCGAGCCCCGCGCCGAGCTCGATGGTCGACCGGTAGAGCATGACCTGACGTTCAACGATCGAACGATGCAGCGGCTTGTACTGCGGCCGCTCGCGCAGCAGGGGGATGCTCTCGTAGACGATTCGCAGGTCGTCGCTGATGGTGTCGGGGACACCGGCCTCGATCAGGGCGACGACGCGCTCGCGCGGATCCGCGACGCCCTCGACGATCGCGGCGCGGCGTTCGTAGAACTCCTCCACCACGCCTTCGACGGCCGCGAACATCAGCTCGTCGAAGCTCTTGAAGTAGTACAGCACGGCTCCCGCGCTGACATCCGCCTCTGCAGCGACGGCGCGCACGTTCGTTGCAGCGACGCCGCGCTCCCGCGCGACTCGCCGCGTCGCCGAGACGAGTTCATCGCGCCGCCGCTGGCGTGCTGCCGTCACCGCTCTCCCGTCCCGCCGCCGGCTGCCGGCGCGCCCGTTGCCATCGTAGTGAGCGCAGCGTAGCGGGCGGGCTTCGCACGCTTCAGAGCGAGACCGCCGACGATGCCGCCGACGAAGAGAATCGGAGTCGGCAGCAGCAGAACGGCGTTCACCGGCCCTTCCATCCCCGTCACGATCTCGAAGTTCGTCGCGATCAGGATGAAGCCGACGATAAGGCCGAGGGCTCCGAGCGCCGGTGCCACGATCACGCGCCACACCGAGTGTCCACGGCGGTCCCTGGCGAAGAAGCCGACGACCGAGACCGCTGCCACCCCCTGCGCGAACACCAGACCCGCCACACCCGTGGCATAGGCCCAGATGGCGAGCCCGAGGAACGGATCTGCCCCTGCGACGACGCACACGAGCACGGCGACCAGACAGACCGCGGACAGCACCAGGCTGGCGACGTACGGGGACTGCGTGTTCCGGTGCGTGCGGCCGAGCGCCCGGGGCAGCAGCCCTTCGCGTCCCAGCGAGTACAGGTAGCGCGCGCAGGCGTTGTGGAACGCCAGCAGGCAGGCGAAGAAGCTCGTGACGATCAGCACCTGCATGGCGACCGTGGCCCACTCCCCCAGGAACTGCCCGCCGGCCGTGAACACCATGTCCTGGAACGCGTCGCCGCGCGCGAGGCTCAGCACGCCGTCGACACCGAACGCAACGGTGAGCACCCAGAACGTGAACGCGTAGAAGAGGGCGAGGAAGGCCACCGCGATGTACGTCGCGACCGGGACCGTGCGCTCGGGACGCTTCGCCTCCTCCGCGTAGATCGCAGTGCCCTCGAAGCCCAGGTAGGCGCCGAAGCCGACCACGAAGAGGCTTCCCGCGCCCGCGGCGAAGAACACGTTGCCCGGGTCGAAGGAGGCGAACGACACCGGCTCAGGGCCGCCCTGTGCGAGCACCGCGACCGCCAGCACCAGCAGGATCGCCACCTCCAGGGTCAGCAGCACGCCGAGCACCTTGGCCCCGACGTCGATCCTGCGGTAGCCCAGCAGCGCAACCACGAGCGCCGCGACGACCGAGTAGACGCCCCAAGGCAGGTCGATGTGGAGGAGAGCGGCGAACGTGGACTGGGCGAAGAACCCGACGAAGCCGTAGAAGCACACGCAGAGGAAGCCGTAGGCGAAGACGGTGACCAGTGCCGTGCCGATTCCTGCCGGCTTGCCCAGCCCGCGCGCCGCATAGGCGTAGAACGCGCCGGTGTTCGTGACGTAGCGCGACATCGCCGTGAAGCCCATGGCGAACAGGATCAGCACGAGCCCGCAGGTGAGCATCGCCCCCGGCGCACCGATCCCACCCATCCGCAAGCTCGTCGGTCCAGCGCTCACCACCACCGTGAGTGGCGCGGCGGCGGAGATGACGAAGAAGACGATGCCCCAGATTCCCAGGCGGCCGGCGCCGAGCCGCCCCGCACCCGGTTGCCCGGCCTCTCCCGCTTTCGCCCGGTCGGCCTCCGCGGAGACCGCCGCGCTGCTGTCGTCGTGCTGCGACATGATGCTCCTCTCGAACCGGCGTCATTGCCGGTGTTGAAGGTGGGTATTGAACAGGCATTCAACAGACTCAGGTCGCTTAAGTCAATGCTTCTATTGGCTTATCGGCAAAGAATTGAACATGTGTTCAGTTCGGCTATGCTGTGCGCATGAATCACGTCCGCGCCCGCGACCTCGGCGTCCCCTTCGATGGAACCCCCGGCGTCCGTAACGCCATCACCGATGTGCCCGGCGTCGAGGTCGGCTTCGTGACACGTTCCTCCGGCGCCGTGCAGACCGGAGTCACCGCGGTCCTGCCTCGGGGCCGCGCCGGTGTCGGCATCCCGTGCGCGGCCGCGACGTTCTCGCTCAACGGCAACGGGGAGCTCACCGGACGCAGCTGGATCGACGAGAGCGGGTCGCTGTCCCTCCCGGTGCTGCTGACCAACTCCCACGCGGTCGGCAGCGTCCATCGCGGCGTCATCGACTGGATCGTGCGCGAGCGTCCCGAGCTGGCGGTCCAGTGGCAGCTGCCCGTGGTCGGCGAGACCTGGGACGGCTACTTGAACGACATCAACGGAGGGCACGTCTCCTCCTCCGACGCCGGCGCAGCGATCGATGCGGCGACCGCCGGCCGGGTCGCAGAGGGCTCCGTCGGCGGGGGGACGGGCATGAACTGCTACGGCTTCAAGGGCGGCACGGGCTCCGCCTCCCGGCTGGTGACGATCGGCGACGAACGGTACACGGTCGGCGTTCTGCTGCAGGCCAACTTCGGCTCCCGCGCCGAACTGCGCCTCGCCGGCGTCCCGCTCGGCCGTCGCTCCTCCGCACCGAATCCGATGGAGACCACGGACTGGTTCGAGCGCGACGGCGAGCGAGCAGCGGCCGTTCCCGGGGCGGGGAGCGTGATCGCCGTCGTCGGAACCGACGCCCCCCTTCTGCCCGGCCAGCTCGCCGCCGTCGCCCGGCGCGTCCCGCTCGGCCTCGCCCGCACCGGCACGACGGGCAGTCATTTCTCCGGCGACATCTTCCTCGCGTTCTCCACGGCCAACGCCGGCGCGTTCACGTCCCGGATGCCGACCGGACCCGACGCCGCGCCGGACGCGGTGCTGGCACTGCCGTGGGGGCGGGTGGATCCGTTGTACGCGGCGACGGTCGAGGCGGTGGAGGAGGCGGTCGCCAACGCCCTGGTGGCCGCGCGCGACGTGGAGGGCAGGGACGGCCACCGCAGCTACGCCCTACCGCACGAGGAGGTATCGGCCGCGTTCAGCGCCTGACCGGGCGCGCGAGCACGGCGGCGTGCAGCGCACCGATCGTCTCGCCGTCGTCGAGGTCGAAGCCCAGCAGGTCCTCGATGAGCGCGATCCGCTGGTAGAACACCGAGCGCGAGAGGTGGCTCGCCGCGGCGGCCTTCGTGCGGTTGCCGGGATGGGCGAGGTACGCCCGGAGCACCTCGATCAGATCCCCGTCGGTGGCCAGGTCGTGGTCGATCAGCGGTCGCAGCATCGTCTCCGCGTGCTCGAGCATCCGCGGGTCGCTGCCGAAGGCGGTCACCAGGCGCAGCAGCGGCCGGCGCTCCGCGCGCTGGACGACGGGCCCGCGGCCGCGGCCGGGCGTCGCCCGCGCCGCCAGCTCGACCGCCTCCTCGATGGAGGCGAGCAGCCCCGGGATGCCGTGCGCGGCGGATCCGACGCCGACCGCGGCGGAATCGGGCCCGGCGAGCGCCGCGAGCAGCGCATCCGACGGCTCCCGGTCGCCGCGCGAGGAGACGGCGACGACGAGCAGCCCCGGCACGGCCGGGTGCCCGGCCGCGACCGCCTGCGCTCCGGCGGCGCGCACCGCGTCGACCGCGCGCCCGGCCGCGGTGGCGCCTGGCACGTTCCCCGCCTCGGCGGTGCCCGGGCGCGGGCGCACGGCGATGCCGGTGAGCACCCGGTCCGTCACCGGGAAGCCGGCCGCGGCGAACCGGGCGGTCAGGCCGCCCTCGCCGGCGAAGCGGCGGCCGAGCAGCGCGCCGAGCAGCGCGTCGTGGCTGCGCCGTGTCCACTCGTCGTCGTCGCGGTCGGCCAGCCGGCTGAGCGCGAGCGCGACCGCCGCCTGCTCCAGCACCGTCGAGCGGCCGGCGGGATGCGCGGCGCCGGGCAGGGCGACGAGGTAGCCCCAGCGCATGCCCCTGGCCTCGACGGGCGTGATGGTCCAGCCGGCCTCGCCCGCCCCACGGTGCGCGCGGCGCGACCGCTGCTCCCAGTCCACGAGCTCCGCGTCGCCGTCACCGAGGTTCTCCGCGGCGATCACCTGGTGGCCGGTGTCCTCCAGCACCACCGGGCAGCCGAGCACGCGGGCGGCCTGCGCGACGATGAAGTCGGCGGGGCTGCCGCGCAGGCTCAGCTCGGTGAACAGCGCGTGGAGCTCGTCCCTCGCCCGCAGCGCGACCATCTGCTCGTCGATGATCCTGGCGTGCACCGCCTCGGTGATCGCGACGAACCTGGCCTCCCTGTGCAGCACGGCGAGCGGGAGGCCGGCGGCGCGGAACTCCGCGGCGAGCGCGTCCGGCGCCGACGGCATCCGCTCGCTCAGCTCCAGCACCAGCCCGGCGATGCCCGCCTCGACCAGCCGTCGCCCGAGCGCGCGCAGCGCGGCGTCGTCGGACGGCCAGCCGACGCCGGTCGCCAGCAGCAGTTCGCCGCCGGCGACCAGACGCGCGGCGTCGACGATCTCGGCGACGTGCACCCAGCGCACGCGCGCGTCCAGGCCGTCCTCCCCCGCGACCACCTCCGGCAGTGCGCCCGCGACCGCGTCCATCCGCAGCACGTCGCGCACGGTCGGCAGCAGCGCGGGCTGCGGCTCCGGACGATGTGTGTTGTCCGCGCTCAAGCTCCGACGATCTGGCATCCCGACCTCGACCTCCGCTCTGTGATCATTGGGATGCAAGCCTACTTCCCGAGCCGGGCAATCCGTCCGGCCGACACCACCCAGGAGGTCCCGTGGCCCTGATCCGCCACTTCGTGAACGGCGAGGAGACCGGCGAGCCGGCGCGCCTCGGCCCCGTCTTCGACCCGGCGACGGGCGCGCGTCAGCACGACGTCGTGCTCGGCAGCTCCGCCGAGGTCCAGGCCGCCATCGCGGCGGCGAAGGCCGCGCTGCCGCAGTGGCGGGCGACCAGCCTGACCAAGCGCGCCGATGTGCTGTTCCGGCTGCGTCACCTGCTCACCGAGCGCCGCGACGAGCTCGCCGCGATCGTCACCAGCGAGCACGGCAAGGTGCTCTCCGATGCCGCCGGCGAGATCGGCCGTGGCCTGGAGAACGTCGAGTTCGCGTCCGGCCTGATCGACAAGCTCAAGGGCGAGTACAGCGAGCAGGTCTCCACGGGGATCGACGTGCACAGCGTCAAGCAGCCGGTCGGCGTCGTCGCCTGCATCACCCCGTTCAACTTCCCGGTGATGGTGCCGCTGTGGATGGTCGCCAGCGCGATCGCGTGCGGCAACACCGTCGTGCTGAAGCCGAGCGAGAAGGACCCGTCCGCGTCGGTGTTCCTGGCGAAGCTGTTCCGCGAGGCCGGGCTGCCCGACGGCGTCCTCAACGTCGTCCACGGCGACAAGGAGGCGGTGGACACGCTGCTCGACTCCCCCGACGTCGCCGCGGTCTCGTTCGTCGGGTCCACCCCGATCGCCCGCTCGATCTACCAGCGCGCGAGCGCCAACGGCAAGCGCGTCCAGGCCCTCGGCGGGGCGAAGAACCACATGGTCGTGCTAGAGGACGCCGACATCGAGGCCGCGGCGGACGCCGCCGTCTCCGCCGCCTACGGCTCCGCGGGCGAGCGCTGCATGGCGGTCAGCGTGCTCGTCGCCGTCGGCGACGTCGGCGACCGGCTCGTGCCCGCCATCGAGCGCAGGCTCGGATCGCTCGCCATCGGTCCGGGCACCGACCCGGCCAGCGAGATGGGGCCGCTGATCACGCGCGAGCACCGCGACAAGGTCGCCTCGTACGTCGCCGAGGCGGAGGCGCAGGGCGCGACCGTCGTGGTCGACGGCACGAAGCGCGACTTCGACGGCGACGGCTTCTTCGTCGGCGTCAGCCTGGTCGACAACGTGAAGCCTGGCACGAAGGTCTACGACGACGAGATCTTCGGGCCGGTGCTCTCCGTCGTCCGCGTCGACACGTTCGACGAGGCGATCGCGCTGGTCAACGGCAACCCGTACGGCAACGGCGTCGCGATCTTCACGCGCGACGGCGGGGCGGCGCGCCGGTTCGAGTTCGAGATCGAGGTGGGGATGGTCGGGATCAACGTGCCGATCCCCGTGCCGATCGGTGCGTACTCGTTCGGAGGCTGGAAGAATTCCCTCTTCGGGGACTCCCACATCTACGGACCGGAGTCCTTCCACTTCTACACGCGGAGCAAGGTCGTCACCACGCGCTGGCCCGAACCGCAGCACTCGAAGATCGAGCTCGCCTTCCCCGGCAACTCCTGAGCAGCACACGGAGGACAGCATGACCGACACCATCGGCGCCACCGCCCGCACGGGCTTCACCGACCGCAGAGGAAACGAGCACGCCTTCGGCGACGCGGACGCCGAGACCCAGGTGCGCAGCGACGACCGCAGCCACGTCTTCCACTCCTGGAGCGCGCAGGCCCTGATCGACCCGCTGCCCGTCGCGGCGGGCGAGGGCTCCACGTTCTGGGATTACCAGGGCAACGCCTACCTCGACTTCAGCTCGCAGCTGGTGAACCTGAACCTCGGCCATCAGCACCCGGACCTGGTCGCCGCCATCCAGCAGCAGGCCGGCCGGCTGGCGACCATCCAGCCGTCGATGGCGAACGACGTGCGCGGCGAGCTCGCGCGCCGGATCGCGAACGTCGCGCCGGGAAGCCTGAACAAGGTGTTCTTCACCAACGGCGGCGCCGACGCGAACGAGTACGCCGTGCGCCTGGCCCGCCGCGTCACGGGGCGCCGCAAGGTGCTCTCGATGTACCGCTCGTACCACGGCGGCACCGCGACGGCCATCTCGCTCACCGGCGACCCGCGGCGCTGGGCGAACGAGCCGAGCGACCCGTCCGTCGCGCACTTCTTCGGTCCGTACCCGTACCGATCCGCGTTCCACTCGACCACCCAGGAGGAGGAGACGCAGCGCGCCCTCGAGCACCTCGAGAACGTCATCGTGCTGGAGGGCGCGTCCACCGTCGCCGCGATCATCATCGAGACGGTGGTCGGGACGAACGGCGTGCTCGTCCCGCCGCCCGGCTACCTGGCCGGCGTGCGCGAGCTGTGCGACCGCTACGGGATCGTCTACATCGCCGACGAGGTGATGGTCGGCTTCGGCCGGTTCGGCGAGTGGTTCGCCGTGGACGCGTTCGATGTCGTGCCCGACCTGATCACCTTCGCCAAGGGGGTGAACTCGGGATACGTCCCGCTCGGCGGGGTCGTCATCTCGGACGAAATCGCCTCGTTCTTCGACGACGTGTCGTTCCAGGGCGGCCTGACCTACTCCGGGCACCCGCTCGCCTGCGCGGCCGGTGTGGCGACGTTCGAGGTGTTCGAGCGCGACGGCATCCTGGAGCGTGTCCGGGACCTCGGCGCGCGCGTCGTCGAGCCGGAGATCACGTCGTGGCTGGAGAGGCACCCGTCGCTCGGCGAGGTGCGCGGCCGCGGCCTGTTCTGGGCGCTCGAGCTGGTGCGGGACCGTGGGACGCGCGAGCCGCTCGTCCCGTTCAACGCGGCGGGTGCGGACGCCGCCCCGATGGCGGAGGTCGCCGCCGCGTGCAAGAAGGCCGGCGTCTGGCCGTTCACGCACTTCAACCGCGTGCACATCGCGCCGCCGCTGGTGATCACCGAGGACGAGCTGCGCCGCGGCCTGGCCGCGATCGACGCCGCCCTCGCCGTCGCCGACCGCTACGCCACCGCCTGACCCGCATCCCCTCCCCCTGGGGGGGGGGGGGGGGGGGGGGGGGGGGCGCCCCCCCCGCCCGGGGGGGGGGGGGGGGCCGCCGCGGGCCGCGCGTGGGGGGGGGGGGGGGGCGGGCCGGGGCGGGCCCCCCCCGCGACGCTGCTCGGCGCGACGGTGACGGCCGTCGACGATCTG
>NZ_JBQCGZ010000036.1:0-4316 GCF_051955155.1 Leifsonia sp. | reverse complement strand
GGTTACTGTCGTAGAGTCCCGACCTCGACTTAGACAGGCACACCCGCCCATGCAGAAGCGCCAGCTCCTCGCCATCGCCCTCGGCGCCACCGCCGCCCTCGCCCTCGCCGGCTGCTCGTCCGGAGCATCCGGCGACGACGGCAGGATCCGCGTCGTCGCCAGCACGAACGTATACGGCGACATCGCGACCACGATCGCCGGCGATGCCGTCGACGTCACCTCGCTCATGAAGGATCCAGCCCAGGACCCGCACTCGTTCGAGGCGAGCGCCCAGAGCCAGCTCGCCGTGTCGAAGGCCGACATCCTCATCGAGAACGGCGGCGGATACGACGACTTCATGGACACGCTGCGCACCGGCGCGAAGAACGACGCGGCGACCGTGCTCAACGTCGTCGACATCTCCGGCAAGAAGCCCGTCGACGGCGAGCTCAACGAGCACGTCTGGTACGACGTCCCCACGATCGGCCGGCTGACCGACGCGCTCGTGACGGCGCTGTCGAAGGCCGACCCCGCGCAGAAGGCGACGTTCGAGAAGAACGCCGCGGCGTTCACCACCGGGCTCGACGCTCTCGAGAAGCGCGAGGCGGAGCTGAAGGCGAAGTACGCGGGCGAGGGAGTCGCCATCACGGAGCCGGTCCCGCTGTACCTGCTGGACGCTATCGGGCTCGACAACCGCACGCCGGAGAAGTTCAGCGAGGCGATCGAGAGCGGCAACGACGTCTCCCCCGTCGTGCTGCAGGAGACGCTGCGGCTGTTCACCGATCGTCAGGTTCGGCTGCTCGCCTACAATGAGCAGACCAGCGGCGCCGAGACCACGCGCGTGCTCGCCGCCGCCAAGCAGGCCGACATCCCCGTCGTGCCGGTCACCGAGACCCTCCCGAGCGGCAAGGACTATCTCTCCTGGATGAACGCCAACCTGGACGCGGTCGCAGGAGCGCTGGCGAAGTGAGCGAGCCGCTCGAGCTCGTCCCGGCCCCCGCCGAGCGCGAGGTGGTGCTGAGCCTGCGCGATGCCGCGCTCGGCTTCGGCTCCCGCACCCTGTGGAGCGGCCTGGACCTCGACGTGCACGCCGGTGAGTTCGTCGCGGTGCTCGGCCCGAACGGCTCCGGCAAGACCAGCCTGCTGAAGACGATCCTCGGCCAGCAGCGGCTCGACGGCGGCAGCATCAGCTTCGACGGTCACCCCGTGCGGCGCGGGGACCGGCGCATCGGCTACATCCCGCAGCAGAAGCTCATCCCCGCCGGCACGCCGATGCGGGCGCGCGACCTCGTCGCCCTCGGGGTGAGCGGGCACCGCTGGGGGCTGCCGATCCCCGGCCGCGGCGACCGCGAGCAGGTCGACCGGCTGGTGGACGCCGTCGGTGCGCGCCGGTACGCGAATGCACCGGTCGGCTCGCTCTCCGGCGGCGAGCAGCAGCGGCTCCGCGTCGCCCAGGCGCTCGCCGGGGACCCCGCGCTGCTGCTCTGCGACGAACCGCTGCTCTCGCTCGACCTGCAGCACCAGCGCGGCGTCAGCGAGCTGATCGACCGCCGTCGGCGGGAGCACGGCTCGGCCGTGGTCTTCGTGACGCACGACGTCAACCCGGTGCTCGGGATGGTCGACCGCGTCCTGTATCTGGCCGGCGGCCGGTTCCGGGCCGGGACGCCGGACGAGGTGCTGCGCAGCGACGTCCTCACCGACCTGTACGGCACGCCGGTCGACGTGCTCCGCACCCGCGGACGCATCGTGGTCGTCGGCATCCCCGACGCCGAGACCCACGAGCACCACGAGCACAGCCGCGACGCGCACCCGGAGCCGGCGGCATGAACGATCTCTGGTCCCAGCTGTTCAACTTCACCGACTACGGCGAGCTGCTCGCGCTCGTGCGCAACTCGATCTTCGCCGGAGCGGTGCTCGGCGTGGTGGGCGGCCTGATCGGCGTCTTCGTGATGCAGCGCGACATGGCGTTCGCCGTGCACGGCATCAGCGAGCTGTCGTTCGCGGGCGCCGCCGTCGCGCTGCTGTTCGGCGCGAACGTCGTGGCCGGATCGCTCGTCGGCTCGCTGATCGCGGCGATCCTCATCGGGCTGCTCGGCGCGCGGGCCCGCGACCGCAACTCGATCATCGCCGTGCTGATGCCGTTCGGTCTCGGCCTCGGCATCCTGGCGCTCGCGCTCTATCCCGGCCGCAGCGCGAACAAGTTCGGCCTGCTCACGGGCCAGATCGTCTCCGTCGACGACCCGCAGCTCGGCTCGCTCATCGTCATCGGCGCGATCGTTCTGATCGGGATCCTGGTGATGTGGCGCCCGCTGATGTTCGACAGCCTGGATGCGGACGTCGCCGCCTCCCGCGGCGTCCCGACCCGCTTCGTGTCGCTGGCGTTCATGGTGCTCCTCGGCCTGGCGGTCGCCGTCTCGGTGCAGATCGTCGGCGCGCTGCTCGTGCTCTCGCTGCTTGTGACGCCGGCGGCGGCCGCGATGCGGGTCTCGTCATCGCCGCTGATGGTGCCGCTGCTCAGCGTCGGCTTCGCGCTGGTGTCCGTGGTCGGCGGGATCATGCTCGCGCTCGGCAGCGCCCTCCCGATCAGCCCGTACGTGACCACGATCTCGTTCCTCATCTACGTGGTCTGCCGCATCGTCGGCGCGCGGAGCTCACGGCGTCTCGTGAGCCAGGCGGGCTAGCCTGGGATGGTGAAGCGCAACACCTGGCAGCGGGAGGCCGTCCGCGAGGCCCTGTCCACGACGGAGGGCTTCATCAGCGCGCAGGGACTGCACCTGAGCCTCCACGAGTCCGGCTCCCCGATCGGCCTCGCGACCGTGTACCGCGCGCTCGCCGACCTCGCCGCAGAGGGCGACGCCGACTCGCTGCAGTCCCCCGAGGGCGAAAGCCTGTACCGGGCCTGCACCACCGGCCACCACCACCACCTGATCTGCCGCAACTGCGGCCTCACGGTGGAGATCGAGGCGGACGAGGTGGAGCAGTGGGCGCGCGCCGCGGCGGCGGCACACGGCTTCACCCAGGCGCAGCACGTCGTCGACGTCTTCGGCCTCTGCGCCGCGTGCTCCGTCTCGATGATGCCGGGGAGTGAGTAGATGTTGCCATTGCGCGCGCAATAAGTGCATCTACTCACCACTCACCAGAGGTGACGCCGGAGTGGCAGGCGCGCGTGATTTGGCCGGGAGTCGCCCCATGCCGTAGCATGGATGTTTGGCTGAGTGGGCTCCTCCCGCTCAGAGCCGTGTACGAAACCCCCACCGAGAAATCGCGGGGTTCTCGTATGCCGACAAGTGACCTTGGGTGGGACCGTCCGGTCCCACGGTATTGGAGAAGAAACCAATGGCAGCAGTGTGCCAGGTGACTGGAGCCGTTCCCGGCTTCGGCCACAACATCTCGCACTCGCACCGTCGCACCAAGCGCCGGTTCGACCCGAACATCCAGAAGAAGACGTACTACGTTCCGTCGCTTCGCCGTAACGTCACCCTCAACCTGAGTGCCAAGGGCATCAAGGTCATCGACGCCCGTGGCATCGAGTCCGTGGTCAAGGACATCCTGGCCCGTGGGGAGAAGATCTAACAATGGCGAAGCAGCAGGACATCCGCCCGATCATCAAGCTCCGTTCGACGGCGGGCACCGGGTACACCTACGTGACCCGCAAGAACCGCCGCAACGACCCCGACCGCCTCGTGCTCAAGAAGTACGACCCGGTCGTCCGCAAGCACGTCGACTTCCGAGAGGAGCGTTAAACCATGGCCAAGACGTCCAAGATCGCCAAGAACGAGCAGCGCAAGGTCATCGTCGAGCGCTACGCCGCGAAGCGCGCCGAGCTGAAGAAGGCCCTGGTCGACCCGAACGGGACCGACGAGTCCCGTGAGGCCGCCCGCGTCGGCCTGCAGAAGCTTCCCCGCGACGCCTCCCCCATCCGCGTCCGCAACCGCGACGCCGTGGACGGCCGCCCGCGTGGAAACCTCAGCAAGTTCGGCATCTCGCGTGTCCGCTTCCGCGACATGGCGCACCGTGGCGAGCGGCCCGGCATCACCAAGTCGAGCTGGTAAGCACTCGCGACAGCCTGAGAAGGGGCGTCCGGCATCGTGCCGGACGCCCCTTCGTCGTCCCCGGCGGTGGACAAAGCCGTCCAGTTGCGGAAAGAACCGCGAGAATCCGCGTGTTTCCGCGGGATTCTGATACATTCGAGGCGGTCAACCGACCAAACGTAACGGCCTTCGTGGCCTCAACCGTTCCACACGATAGCTGTAGATCCAGCACAAGGTCCGAGGAGGACACTCAATGGCTGACAACCTGAACAAGACCGAGCTCGTTGCTGCCGTCGCTGCGGCGTC
>NZ_JBQCGZ010000035.1:0-19828 GCF_051955155.1 Leifsonia sp. | reverse complement strand
GGTCGAACGCGGCGAGCGCGGTCGGGCCGTCCTCCGCCACCTCGACCTCGTAGCCCTCGCGCTTGAGCAGGTAGGCGAGCGGCTCGCTGAGCGCGGCCTCATCCTCGACGAGCAGGATGCTTGTCACTGGTTCTCTCCTATCGGGGGACGGATCGTGGATGCCTCTGGCAGCCGGATGGTGAAGGTGGAGCCGCGGCCGGGCTGCGACCAGACGCGCACCTCGCCGCCGTGGTTCTGCACCGCGTGCTTGACGATCGAGAGGCCGAGGCCGGTGCCCCCGGTATTGCGGGAGCGTGCCTGGTCGACGCGGAAGAAGCGCTCGAACACCCGGTCGAGGTCCTCCTCGGGGATGCCCTCGCCCTGGTCGGTGACCGCGATCTCGACGACGCCGTCCACCGTGCGCACGCCGATTCCGATGCGGGAGTCGTCCGGCGAGTACTGGATGGCGTTCGAGATGAGGTTGTGCACCGCGGTCACCAGCAGCGCTTCGTTGCCGATCACGAGCGCGTCCTTCTCGCCGCGCATCGCGATCTCGATGTTCCGCGACTCCGCCGCGACGCGGTTCTGGTCGATCGCCGACTTGACCACGTTCCTGGCGGAGAGCTGCTCGGCGTCGCCGAGGGCGTCGGCGGCCTGCAGCCGGCTGAGCTCGATGATGTCCTGCGTGATGCGCGCGAGCCGCGACGCCTCCTCGCTGAGCCGCAGCGCGAACCGGCGCACCTGCTCCGGGTCGTCCGACGCGTCGTCGAGCGCTTCGGCGAGCAGCGAGACCGCGCCGATCGGGGTCTTCAGCTCGTGGCTGATGTTGGCGACGAAGTCGCGGCGCACCGACTCGAGACGGAACGACTCCGTGCGGTCCTCCGCGAGCAGCAGGATGTAGCGCGAGCCCAGGCGCGCCACCCGCACGCTGAGGTGGATGTTCGCGTCGCCGAAGGGGCCGCGCGCCAGCTCGCACTCCTCGGTCGCCGGCTCGCCGGTGCGGCGGACCCTGTCCACGATGTCGACCAGGTGCGGGTGCACGAGCGCGCCGTTCCAGACCAGGCCGATCGCGTGCGCGCCCGGCGACGCCTTGATCACGTTGTTCGACGGGTCGAGGACGACGCCGGCCGACTCCATCGCGTCGAGCACCTGATCCACCCCGTCGGGGACGCTCGGGCTGACCACCTGGGCGGCGTGATCGCCGCGCCGCGCGGCGATGTGCAGGATCCACACGAAACCGGCGCCGACGGCGAGCCCGAGGCCCAGCGAGAGCAGCACCAACCAGGCGGAGTCCATGCTGCAAGCGTAGGGGACGCGTTACCGGCAGAAACGACGGACCCCGCCCGCCGCCGCGTGTTTTCGCGGGTACGTTAGACAGTGTTCAGGCGTACGGCACCAACCGTTAACCTGGCGCGACGACCATACTTCACGGAGTCAGCAGACCCGTATCCCGCGTGCGTGCGCGTACGCCCAGGAAGGACCCCATACCCCATGCGCGAAGTTTTCCAGCAGGAGCTTGCCGAAGTCCAGGACCGGCTGGTCGAGATCGCCGAGCTGGTCGTCCGCTCCATCGAGAACGCGACGGCCGCGTTCACCGAGTCGGACGTCTCGCTCGCCGAGGACGTGATCGCCAACGACCACAAGATCGACGAGCTGACGGTGCTGCTGGACGAGCTCTCCATCCAGATCCTCGCCCGCCAGCAGCCGGTCGCGCGCGACCTGCGCATCGTGGTCAGCGCGCTGCGGATCAGCGCGTCGCTGGAGCGGATGGGCGACATGGCGGAGCACATCGCCCAGCTCGCCCGCTACCGCTTCCCGGACAAGGTGGTGCCGAAGTCGCTGCGCGCCACCTTCGCCGAGATGGGCAGGCTGGACGTGGCGATCGCGCAGAAGCTCGCGGAGCTGCTGCGCACGCAGGACATCCGCCTCGCCGACGAGATCCGCAACGACGACGACGACATCGACGAGCTGCACGCCAGCGTGTTCGACAAGGTGCTCGGCGAGACCTGGAAGGGCCAGGCCGTGGACACCGTGGACGCGACGCTCGCCTCCCGCTACCACGAGCGCTTCGCCGACCACGCGGTCTCGATCGCCAAGAAGGTCCAGTACCTCGCCACCGGCGACTGGGCCCCCGAACTCGCCACCCCCTGACCCGCCCCGCTCTCGACCCCAACCGCCGAGTACGCGAATAATCCGCGTACTCGGCGGTTTTTGGTCGATTTTCTGCGTACTCGACGGGTGCTAGGCGAGGGGGATGCGGGCGGCGACGACGCGCTGGGAGCGCGGGGCGCGCTCCACGAGGGCGAGCTCGGTGAGCGTGTCGTGGTCGCCAGGGTCCAGCGCGGCGCGGCGTTGCCGTGTGGCGTGCGGGCGGTAGCCGTCCAGGATGTGGTGCCGGTCGTGGATGCGCGCCCCGGCCGCCTCGAGCGCGCGCACCGCATCCCGGTGCAGGGCGAGCAGAGCCGGCGAGGGGTGCAGCAGCGTCACCGGGATGTCCCGGTGCCGCCCGAAGGCCGCCCGCTCCCCCGCGACGACGCGCACCGCCGGCGACCGCGGGAGCAGCGCGGCCACCGCCGGCGCGTCGAGCTCGGTCTCGAACGGCGGCACGATGGTCACGTGCAGCGGCCAGTCGCCGCCGGAAAACACGTCGTCGCCGCGTCCCTTCAGGAACGCGACGCCGACGAAGGTGGTGGGGCCCGTGACTACTTCTTGCCCTGGGCGGCGACCGCGGCGGCGCCGGCGGCGGCAGCCTCCGGGTCCAGGTAGGCGGCCGGCTCGATCGGCCGGAACGACTCGTCCAGCCGGTAGACCAGCGGGATGCCGGTGGGGATGTTGAGCTCGGCGATGTCCTCGTCCGAGATGCCGTCGAGGTGCTTCACGAGCGCGCGCAGCGAGTTGCCGTGCGCGGTCACCAGCACGGTCTTGCCCCCGGCGAGGCTGGTCGTGATGTCCGACTCCCAGTAGGGCAGCATCCGGGCGATGACGTCCTTGAGGCACTCGGTGCGCGGCAGGTCGTCGCCGAGGCCGGCGTAGCGCGGGTCGTGCGCCTGCGACCACTGGCTGTCGTCGGGCAGCGGCGGCGGCGGGACGTCGAACGAGCGGCGCCAGAGCTGGAACTGCTCCGGGCCGTACTTCTCGAGGGTGTCCGCCTTGTCCAGGCCCTGCAGCGCGCCGTAGTGGCGCTCGTTGAGGCGCCAGGACCGCTCGACGGGGATCCACAGCCGGTCGGCGACGTCCAGCGCGTAGTTCGCGGTCTGGATGGCGCGGGTCAGGACGGACGTGTAGAGGATGTCGGGCGTGAGACCGGACTCCGCCAGCAGCTCGCCGGCGCGCTTCGCCTCGGCGACGCCCTGCTCGCTGAGCCGGACGTCGACCCAGCCGGTGAACAGGTTCTTCTGGTTCCACTCGCTGTTGCCGTGGCGGAGGAGGATCAAGGTGTAGGGGGCGGACATGGAAATAATCTTGTCACATGCCCTCGAGAGCGATCAGCGCCGTGACGCCGCATGGCGGTGCGGTCGGCGCTGTCACCCGCGGCACGACCAACACCAACCGGCTGCGCAGGGTGGACCGCTGGATCGCCGCGCAGCCGGTGCTGCGCCGCACGGCCGATCCGCTGGTGGTCGACCTCGGCTACGGCGCGAGCGGGGTGACCGCGTTCGAGCTGCACCAGCGGCTGGCGAGGACGCGGCAGGATGTCGAGGTCCTTGGCCTGGAGATCGAGCCGGGCCGGGTGCGCTTCGCCGAGGAGCAGCTGCGCGAGGTGCGCGCGGGCGGCACCGGCTTCGACCCCGCCGCCCGCATCGGCTTCGCGGTCGGCGGCTTCGAGGTGCCGCTGCCGGACGGCCGGCTGGCGGCGGTCATCCGCGCGTTCAACGTGCTCCGGCAGTACGACGAGGGCGAGGTCGCCGCGGCCTGGGACCGGATGCGCGCGCGGCTGCAGCCGGACGGGCTCCTGGTCGAGGGCACATGCGACGAGATCGGCCGGGTGGCGAGCTGGGTCGCGGTCGGCGCGGAGGGGCCGCGGACGCTCACGGTCTCGCTGCGGCTGACCGACCTGGAGGCGCCGTCGATCGTCGCGGAGCGGCTGCCGAAGGCGCTCATCCACCGCAACGTCCCCGGCGAGCGCGTGCACGCGTTCCTGCAGGAGCTGGACCGGGCCTGGCGGGTGAACGCGCCGCTCGCCCCCTACGGGCCGCGGCAGCGCTGGATCGCCGCGGTGCAGGGGATGCGCGACGCCGGCTGGCCGGTCGCGGACGGCCGCACCCGCTGGCGGCTCGGCGAGCTCACGGTCGCCTGGCCCGCCGTAGCCCCCGCCTGACCCCGGCGCCGAAGGGGTTTACGCTTCGGCGCGGGAGCGCCAGAGGAGCCAGAGGAAGTAGGGGGCGCCGATCACCGCGGTGACCAGGCCGACCGGGAGCTGCGCCGGCGCGATGAGGGTGCGGCCGATGGTGTCCGCGACGCTCACGAGGACAGCGCCGAGCAGCGCCGCCACCGGGAGCACCCGCGCCGAGCCCTGCCCCACCAGCGAGCGGGCGGCGTGCGGGGCGACCAGGCCCACGAAGCCGATCACCCCGACGGCCGCGACGGCGGCGGCCGTGAGCGTCACGGCGATCGCGAGCAGCCCCAGCCGGGCGCGGCCGAGCCTGACCCCGAGCAGGCGCGGGGTGTCCGCGTCCAGACCGACGAGGTCCAGCTCCCGCGTCGAGAGCGCGAGCAGCGGGACGGCGAGCACCAGGACGACGAGCCCGGGGAGCACCTGCTCGAACGTCCTGCCGTAGGTGGACCCGGACAGCCACACCAGCGCCTTCGCCCCGTTGAACGGGTCCGTCAGCACGATCAGCAGGCTGGTCGCGGCGGTCGTGCCGGAGGAGACGCCGATGCCGATGAGGACGAGCCGGTTCTGCTCCAGCCCGCCGCGCGCCGCCAGCCCGAAGACGAGCGCCGCCGCGGCCGCGGCCCCCACGAGCGCCGCGGCGCCCACCAGCCAGAAGCTCGCGAGCGGGATCGCCGTGATCACCACGACCGCTCCGACGCCTGCCCCGCCGACCACGCCGAGGATGCCCGGCTCGGCGAGCGGGTTCCGCGAGACCGCCTGCACGATCGTCCCCGCGATCGCCAGGGCCGCACCCGCGAGCAGGGCGGCGGTCACGCGCGGCAGCCGGGTGTCGAGGACGAACGTGACGACGCGTCCCGCGCGGCCAGTCAGCCAGTTGGCGACGTCGCCGAGCAGCAGGCGCGCATCCCCGAGGAGCACGGCGGCGAGCACCGCGGCGACGAGAGCCGCGGCGGCGACGACGACCGCGATCACGAACGCCCGTCTGCTGCGCAGCCGGACGAACGCGGTGCCGGGAGAGCCGGTGCCGGTGTCCCGCGACCGGTACGCCAGGTACACGAGCACGCCGGCGCCGAACACCGTCGTGACGATCCCGGTCGGCACCGCCACCCCCGCCTGAGCGCCGAACAGCGCGCGCAGCAGGACGTCGGCGCCCAGCACGACGAGCACACCGGCCACCGCCGATGCCGGCAGGAACGCGCGGTGCCGCATCAGTCCCGGCACGCGCGATCCCAGGAGCCGGACGATCTGCGGGGCGCACAGGCCCACGAAGCCGACCGGACCGGCGACGGTCACGGCGACCGCGGCGAGCGCGACGGCGAGGATCACCGTCAGCGCGCGCGTGGAGCGCGGATCGATGCCGACCGATGCCGCGCCCTCGTCGCCGAGCCCGAGGATGTCCAGCCGGCGGCCGACGACCAGGAGCCCGGCGAACGCGAGCACGGCGACCGGTGCGAGCTGGAGCACGGGGCCGAGCCCGGTCTGGGCGAGCGAGCCGTTGCCCCAGGCGAAGAGCCCGGTCGTCTCCTGCGTGCGCAGCAGGAGCAGCATCCCGCTGATCCCGCTGAGGGCCAGCGTCAGCGCGGAGCCGGCGAGCACCAGGCGCACCGGGCCGGCGCCCGCACGCGACAGCCCGAGCACCACCCCGGCCGCGATGAGGCCGCCCGCGAACGCGGTCGCGCCGGCGGGCAGCGACGGCAGGACGACGCCGAACGCGGCGACCGCGACGACCGCCAGGTAGGCTCCCGCGTTCACCGCGAGGGTATCGGGCGAGGCGAGCGGGTTGCGGGACACCGACTGCAGCGCGGCGCCGGACGCCCCCAGCGCCGCGCCGACCAGGAGCCCGGCGAGGAGCCGAGGGAGCCGCAAGGCGACCAGCACGGCGTCCGCCTGCGTCGATCCCGCGCCGGTGACGGCCCGCCAGAGCGCGTCGGGCGCGAGTGCGGCCGTGCCCTGGCCGAGGTGGACGACCGCGAGCAGCGCGAGCGCGACGGCCGCCGCCCCGGCGAGCAGGGCGAGCCGGCCGGCACGCGGACGGGCGCTGGCGGGCCCGACGACGGGGACGGGCGCGGCGTCGCGGGTGGCCCCGGCGTCGCGCACGCCGGCCTCGCGCACCCGGGTGTCGCTCACGCCGTGAGCGCGTCGACCACGGCGGCGACGTACTGCTTCATCGACGCCGTGCCGCCGAACATCCAGATCCCGTCGGGGAGACGGTGGACGTCACCGGCCGCGACGAACGGGAGCGACGTCCAGACCGCGTTGTCCTTCAGCCCGTCCGCGAACGGGTCGGTGCCGTCGGCGGTGTTCGTGATGTAGAGGAAGACGACATTCTCACCGAGCGCCGTCAGCCCCTCCACGTCGGTCGAGCCGAGGCCGTACGCCTCGTCGCCCTTCAGCGTCCACGGGGCCATCAGCCCCAGCTCGGTGTTCACGTCGGCGAGCAGCGAACCGGCGACGTACGGCCGCACCGAGACCTGCCCGCCCTGCACCCAGCCGTCCGCGAACGCGACGGGACGGCCCGCGAGACCGGCGTCGGCGAGCGTCTTCTTCGCGTCGGCCACGGTCTTCCGGAACGAGGCGATCTCGGTCTTCGCGCGCTCCTGGGTGCCGGTCGCCTCCGCGATGAGGTTCACGTTGTCGATCATCTGGTCGATCTGCCTGCTCGCGTCCGCCGACCGCACCACGATGACCGGGGCGACCTTCTCCAGCTGGCCGATCGCCGACTCCGAGAGGTCGGTGGTGGCGACGACGAGGTCCGGCTTCAGCGCGGCGACGGTGTCGACGCTCGGCTCGCCGCGCGTTCCGATGTCGGTCACGCCGTCCGGGAGCTTCGCTGCGGTGTCCCACGCGGTGTAGCCCTTCACGTCCGCCGCGCCGACCGGGTCGACGCCGAGGCTGACCAGGGTCTCCACGACGTTCCACTCGGTGCCGACGACGCGCGACGCCGGACCGTCCAGCTTCACCTTCTCGCCGCGCGCGTCCGTGACGGTGAGCGAGGATCCGGTCGCGCCCTCGCCGGATGCGGCCTCGGTGGTGCCGCAGCCGGTGAGGACGAGGGCGGCGGCGGCCGCGACGGCGGCGATGGGCAGGAGGCGACGGAGGGTCATGGGGTCCTTTCGGTTCGGAGGGTGTGCCGGCCCACCGCGCGGGTGCGCGGCGCGCCGCTGAGGGCGTCGGGCTCGACGTGGATGCGGATGCCGTAGACCTCGGTCAGCAGCTCCGGGTCGTAGACCTCCGCCGCGTGGCCGGCGGCGACGACCCGGCCGGCGGAGAGCAGCACGACGCGATCGGAGACCGCAGCCGCCTGGTCGAGGTCGTGCAGCACCATCCCGACGGTCACGCCGTGGTCGTCGGCGAGCTCGCGGACGAGGTCGAGGATCTCCACCTGGTAGCGCAGGTCGAGGTAGGTGGTCGGCTCGTCCAGCAGCAGGACGTCGGTGTCCTGCGCGAGGCAGCAGGCCAGCCAGACGCGCTGCAGCTGACCGCCGGAGAGCGCCTCGACGCCGCGGTCGGCGAAACCGGAGACGCCCGTGAGCGCGAGGGCGCGCTCCACCGCCTCCCTGCCGTGCGGGTCGGACCCGCCGAAGCGCCGCCGGTGCGGGTGCCTGCCGAAGCCGACGACCTCGCGGACGCTCAGACCGGCCGGGGTCGGCCTGCTCTGCGCGAGCATGGTGACCAGGCGCGCGAACGCCGGCCGGGACAGCGCGAGGGCGTCCTCCGGGTCGCCGCCGGGCTGCTCGAGGACGATATCAGCGGTGCGGGGCTGCTTCAGCCGGGCGATCGCCCGCAGCAGCGTCGACTTGCCGCTGCCGTTCGGACCGATGAGCGAGGTGACGCGTCCGGGCGGCAGGTCGAGCGCGGCCGAGTGGACGACGTCGGCGCCGTCGTAGGCCACCGTGACGTCGCGGGCGAGCAGGCCGGACGGCAGGCGGGGCGATGGCGCGGTGGAGGCGGACACGGTTGGTTAGGTTAGCATTACCTAACACGCTTCACCAGCCACCTTCGCTGGGTCTGCCATCCCGCTGGCCCAGCGGTTCAGCGCGCCTTTCGCACGCGCCTCGCGGTCTGCCGAAGGCGCACGTCGACAGCCCATCGCGTCCACGAGAGGGGACGCACACGTGCCGCTCGCCGAAGGGCAAGCGGGGCGCCCGCGCGTCAGCCGCGCGGGGTGCGGGTGACCGCGCCGAGGCGCGGCAGGCGGGGCACGGCGGCCTCGGCGCCGGCCTCCGGGGGCACGACGACCTCCTGCGCGGCAGCGACGGCCGTGCCGTCCGCCTCCACGGTCAGCGTCGCCGCCGGGTCGGTGCCGCGCTTGACCACGGCGAGCGCGATCGGCCCCAGCTCGTAGTGCAGAGCGGTCGACGTCACGGTGCCGACCTCGCGGCCGTCCAGCGACACGACGGCCCCGCGCTCGGGATGCACGCCCTCCGAACCGTCCAGGTGCAGCATCACGAGCCGGCGCGGAGGGTGCCCCAGGTTGTGCACCTTGGCGACCGTCTCCTGCCCGCGGTAGCAACCCTTGCTCAGGTGCACCGCCGTGCGCAGCCAGTCCAGCTCATGCGGGATGGTGCGCTCGTCCACCTCGGTGGAGAACCGTGGCCGCCACGCGGCGATCCGCAGCGCGTCCGCCGCCAGGGTCCCCGCGACCGCCAGCTCGCCAGACTCGACGCGCGCGACGATCGACGGCAGCGCGTCCCGCGGCACCAGCCGCTCGCTCCAGCTCCAGTCCGCGCCGGGATGCTTGCCGCGCGCGTACTGGTGCCCGCCCGCGGTGACCGCGTGCCACGGGTCGTGCCAGATCAGCGGGACGCCGTTCGGCGCCGCGATCGGAAGCGGCGGATCGCCGAGCGTGCCGATGGTGGCGAGGTCGTCCGTGCGGTCCGCGACCTCCACGCGCAGCATGAACCGCATCGAGTCGAGCCAGGAGCGCAGGCCGTCCGCCTCCGGGCGGTCGACCAGCAGCCAGGTGGTCTCGCCGTCGTCGACGACGCGGGCGGCGTGCTCGACGCGGCCGGTGACATCCAGCAGCAGGGTCTCGCTCGACTCCCCCGGCGCCAGGCCGGTGAGCGCCTGGCTGGTCAGCGAGTTCAGCCAGCTCAGCCGGTCCGGGCCGGTGACGGTGAGCACGGAGCGGTCGGACAGGTCGACGATCGCGCCGCCCTCGACGAGGGCGCGCTGCTCGGCGAGCGGGCTGCCGTAGTGCGCTGGCACGCCCGATCCCGTCGTGTCGACCGCGCCGGGCAGCCGGAGGAACGGTGAGCCGGACATCGGTTCAGTCCACCTTGGCGAGGCGGGCCGACGCGTGCGTGCGCAGGTCCTGGCCGAGGGCCGCGATGTCCCACGCCCACAGCAGGTGGTTCTCGACGAGCCCGTAGAGCCGGGTCGCCGCCGTGTACTCCTTGGCACCGGCGGTGCGGACGACGGCGTCCGTTGCCAGGTCGATGCGCGGCCCGTTCACGCGGCCGATGTAGAGCTCGCTGACGCCGTCGGGGTGGATGATCGAGACGTCGATGTCGAAGCCGCCGTGCGACGCGCGCAGCGTCTCGACGGACTGCGCCGTCCCGAACGGCCGCGGACCCTCGCCCGGCAGCATCGCCGGTCCGGAGTCGCCCTCGATCAGCTTGCGGCTGAGCCGCCAGTAGCCGGTCTCCGCGGCGAGCGGGGTGCGCTCCTCGTCCAGGAGCCACGAGGTCGCGGTGTAGTTGAGGTAGGGCTGGCCGTCGTGGCTGAAGCTGATCCGCTGCCCGAACTCGCGCTCGGTGTGCTCCTCGCCGATCGCGTAGTCGAGCACGCCCGTGCCCTCCCAGACGCCGATGAGCCAGGACAGCGGAACGAGCTCCGCGGGGAGGTCGGTGGGGATCTCGATCATGCTCTACGGTCTACGCGATCAGCGCTGCCCGCGGAAGAGGTTGTAGACGACGACTCCGGAGACGCCCAGGATCGCGAGGGTGGCAAGGCCGAGCAGGCCGATGAAGAAGAGTTCGAGAGCGACGAGCATGCTCCCAGTCTAGTCAGCGTCCGAGCGTTGTGAGGCCGAGGATGGCGCCGATCAGGCCCAGGATGACGAGACTGCCGGTGAGCGTCGCCGCGAGGCGGTTCACGAAGCCGTCCTTCTGCTGCGTCGCGAGCTGCGCGCCGAAGGAGGCGATCACGCAGACGCCGAGCGCGAGCGACAGCCAGGACGCGTAGTGCGACGGCAGCGAGAGCGCGCCGATCAGCACGCCGAGCACGAGTGCGATCGCCCACACGGCGCCGACGCTGCCGTACACGGCGGCGCGCGGGAGCGGCGCGGCGGGGGGCGCGGCAGCGGCGGCGGGACCGAGCGGCCCCGGGTCGGCGGACGCTGCCGCCGGCACGCCGGGGACGGCTCCGTCGTCGCCCGGTGCGCCCGGTCCGGTGGCCGGGGTGTTCTCGCTCATACCCCCATTCTGCCCCGGCCCCGAGGTCGCGGGGACGGGCAGTGCACGCATTTCCGGTAGCATTGCGGCACAAACGGAGAGAGGAGGAACTGGGTGGCGCAGCTTCTGATCCTCACCTCCGCGCCCGAGACCGAGGTCCTCCCGTCGCTCGCCCTGCTCAGTCACCGCACCCGTCAGATCCCGGCCGAACCGGCCTCGCTCGTGAACGCGCCGAGCTGCGACCTGATCTTCGTGGACGCCCGACGCGACCTGGCGAGCGCCAAGTCGCTGTGCAAGATCCTGACGACGACCGGGATCACGGTCCCCCTCGTCCTCGTGCTCACCGAGGGCGGTCTCACCGCGGTCAGCGCGGACTGGGGAGCGAGCGACGTCCTACTCGACAGCGCTGGCCCCGCCGAGGTGGATGCGCGCATCCGGCTCGCCATCGGCCGGCAGAGCCAGGAGCACTCGCAGACCAAGATCCAGGCCTCCGGCATCACCATCGACGAGGCCAGCGACTCGGCGAAGGCGCACGGCCGCGCGCTCGACCTCACCTTCAAGGAGTTCGAGCTGCTGCGCTTCTTCGCCACACACCCGTCCCGCGTCTTCACGCGCGAGCAGCTGCTGAGCGAGGTGTGGGGCTACGACTACTTCGGCGGCACCCGCACGGTCGATGTGCACGTGCGGCGGCTGCGCGCCAAGCTCGGCGACCTGGAGTCGCTGATCGGCACCGTGCGCAACGTCGGCTACCGGTTCAACGTGTACGAGGAGGAGAATGACCGCCTCCCTTCGCCTGTCGGTCCCTGACCTGGCGGTTCCCGCCGAACGGGACGCGTTCTTCGCCCTCGCAGCCGCGGCGGCGGAGGCGGACGGCGCCGACGCGTTCGACGAGCAGACCCGGCTGGACCTGATCTCCGGCAGGCGGACGCCGTGGATCGCGCACGACACGACGGGCGGGACCTGCGCCGCCGCCGCGCTCGGTGCCGGCGCTCTCGACCTGGTCGTCGCCCCGGCCGCGCGGCGTCGCGGGGTCGGCAGGCAGGCGCTGTCCGCGCTGCTGGAGGAGGTGCCGCGGGGGCCGCTCACCGCGTGGTCGCACGGCGACCATCCCGGCGCCCGCCGGCTCGCGTCGCGCTTCGGGTTCACCGCCGCGCGCACGCTGCTCGGGATGGCGATGACCCTGGACGGCGCGACCGGACGGGCCGCGCCGCCGCACGGGTTCTCGCTGGACCGGTTCCGGCCGGGGCGCGACGACGCCGAGTGGGTCGCGCTCAACCAGCGCACGTTCGCGTCGCATCCCGAGCAGGGCGCGATGACCGCCGCCGACCTGCACGAGCGGATGGCGGAGCCGTGGTTCGACGCGGACGACTTCCTGGTGCTGCGCGACCCGGACGGCCGCATGGTCGGCTACGACTGGCTGAAGGCGGAGGGGGCTCGGACGGGCGAGGTCTACGTCCTCGGCGTCGATCCGGCGTTCTCCGGGCGCGGCCTCGGCCGGGTGCTGCTGATGGCGGGGCTGGCGCGGCTGCGCGAGCGCGGCCTCGGGACGGCGACGCTGTACGTGGAGGGGGACAACGAGGCGGCGCTCTGGCTGTACCGTTCTGCGGGCTTCGGAGTCTCCTCCACAGATGTGCAGTACCGCCGTTCATCCCCCGTTTACCCCGGACCGTGACCGACGCCTCGCCCCGGTGCGATGATGGGGGACATGGATGAGCGGACGACACTCGAGAACGGCCTTCTGGACACCGGGCTCGGCGGGAGCCTGGGCAGCGACTTCGACGACGACTTCGCTCCCTTCATCTACGAACCGGACCCGACGCTGCCGGAGGACCGCTATCTCGACCGCGAGCTGAGCTGGCTCGCGTTCAACCAGCGCGTGCTCGAGCTGGCGGAGGATCCGCTGCTCCCTGTTCTGGAGCGGGCGAACTTCCTCGCGATCTTCGCGAGCAACCTCGACGAGTTCTTCATGGTCCGCGTCGCCGGCCTCAAGCGCCGCATCGCGACCGGGCTCGCCGTGCCGACCAACGTCGGCCGCGCGCCGCAGGACGTGCTGGCGGACATCTCCGAGAAGGCGCACGAGCTGCAGGCGCGGCACGCGCGCGCCTACCGCGAGCTGGTGCTTCCCGCGCTCCGCGAGGCGGGCATCTCGGTGGTGAGCTTCGACCAGCTGGACGAGGCGGACAAGGCGCAGATGCGCGAGGTGTTCTCGCAGCAGATCTTCCCGGTGCTGATGCCGCTCGCGGTGGACCCTGCGCACCCGTTCCCCTACATCTCCGGGCTCTCGCTCAACCTCTCGGTGCGGGTGCGCAACTCGCGGACCGGCAAGGAGCAGTTCGCGCGCCTCAAGGTGCCGCAGATGCTGCCGCGGTTCGTGCGGATCGACCAGCGCGAGACGCTCGGGCAGGTGCGGTTCATCACGCTGGAGGACCTGATCGCCAACCACCTCGGCGACCTCTTCCCCGGCATGGAGATCCTCGACCACCACGTCTTCCGGGTCACCCGCAACGAGGACGTCGAGGTCGACGAGGACGAGACCGAGAACCTCATCCAGGCGCTCGAGCGCGAGCTGCTGCGCCGCCGCTTCGGCCCGCCCATCCGGCTCGAGGTCACCGACGACATGGACGACGTGACCCTGGGCCTGCTCGTGCGCGAGCTGGATGTGACGGAGCAGGAGGTGTACCGGCTGCCCGCGCCGCTCGACCTCGGCGGCCTGTTCGACCTGGCCCGCATCGACCGGCCGGACCTGCACTACCCCAACCACGTCCCGACCACCGCGCCCCAGCTGATGCCGAGCGAGCCGAACGCGAAGCCGGACGTGTTCGCCGCGGTGTCGCGCCAGGACATCCTGCTGCACCACCCGTACGAGTCGTTCGCGACCAGCGTCCAGGCCTTCCTGGAGCAGGCGGCGGCGGACCCGCACGTGCTCGCCATCAAGCAGACGCTCTACCGCACCTCCGGCGACAGCCCCATCGTCGAGGCCCTGATCGACGCCGCAGAGGCGGGCAAGCAGGTGCTGGCGCTGGTGGAGATCAAGGCGCGCTTCGACGAGCAGAACAACATCTCCTGGGCCCGCAAGCTCGAGAAGGCGGGCGTGCACGTCGTCTACGGCCTGGTCGGCCTGAAGACGCACTGCAAGCTCGCGCTCGTCATCCGCGAGGAGAAGGGCGTCCTCAAGCACTACAGCCACATCGGAACCGGCAACTACAACCCGAAGACCTCGCGCATCTACGAGGACCTCGGGCTGCTGACCGCGGACGACCAGGTGGGCAAGGACCTCACCCGCCTGTTCAACGAGCTCTCCGGGTACGCGATCGAGAAGAAGTTCAAGCGCCTGCTCGTCGCTCCCCTGCACCTGCGCAAGGGGCTGCTGAAGCGGATCGACGCCGAGGCCGCGCACGCGGCGGCCGGGCGGCCGTCCGGCATCCGGATCAAGCTCAACTCGATCGTCGACGAGGCGATCATCGACGCGCTCTACCGGGCCAGCCAGGCCGGAGTGCCGATCGACCTGTGGGTGCGCGGCATCTGCGGGCTGGTGCCGGGACGCGAGGGACTGTCGGAGAACATCCGGGTGCGCTCGGTGCTCGGCCGCTACCTCGAGCACTCGCGGGTGTTCTCGTTCGTGAACGACGGCGACCCGCAGGTCTACATCGGCAGCGCGGACATGATGCACCGCAACCTGGACCGCCGGGTGGAGGCGCTGGTGCGCCTCACCGACCCGGACCACCTGGCCGAGCTGGATGCGCTCTTCGACCTCGCCTTCGACCCGCGGACGGCCGCGTGGTCGCTCGCAGAGGACGGCGTCTGGACGCGCGAGCACCTCGACGAGAACGGCAAGCCGCTGACCGACCTGCAGAATAAGCTCATGCAGCAGATCAGCCACCGCCCGCGCAGCGCCCGCACGGGAAGCAGGCGGTGAGCCTCGCCATCTACGCGGCGGGCGCTCTGTGCTGGCGCGTCGTGGACGAGAAGGTCGTCGTGCTCGTCGTGCACCGCACCAAGTACGGCGATGTGACCATCCCCAAAGGCAAGGTCGACCCGGGCGAGACGCTGCCGGCGACCGCCGTCCGCGAGATCCGCGAGGAGACCGGCCTCGCCATCTCCCTCGGCGTCCCGCTCGGCGTCTCCGCGTATCCGCTCAGCTCCGGCCGCGAGAAGATCGTGCACTACTGGGCGGCCGAGGTGGACGACCACGCCATCGAGCAGTCCACGTTCGTCCCGAACGCCGAGATCGCCGCGATCGAGTGGGTGAGCCTGAAGAAGGCGCGCGGCTACCTGACCTACGAGCGGGACGTCGAGATCCTCGACGCGTTCGAGGCGCTGGTGCGCCAGGGCATCACGTCCACGTTCGCGCTCATCGCCCTGCGCCACGGCAAGGCGGTGCCGCGCGGCGACTGGGACGGCCCCGACGCCTCCCGTCCGCTGACGGACCGTGGCGTGAAGCAGGCGGCGGCCGACGTGCAGACGCTGGCCGCGTGGCGTCCCCGGCGGGTCATCACGAGCGACGCCGTGCGCTGCGTCGCGACGGTCGCCCCGCTGGCCGCGGCGACGGGCATCAAGCCGCGCCGCGAGTCCGGGATCAGCCAGGATGCGTACGAAGAGGGCCGCGGCGACGTCCGCTCCGTCATCGGCAAGCGCGTCCGCTCCCGCAAGACCGCCGTGCTGTGCAGCCACGGCCCCGTGCTCCCCGAGATCCTGCGCGAGATCGCCCTGGCCACCGGCACCATGCCCGGCGCCTACCTGAACGACGCGGCCGACCTCGACACCGGCGGCTTCTCCGTCGTGCACCTGTCGGCGACGAACCCATCGAGCGGCATCGTCTCCATCGAGACGTACGCGCCGGCCGTCGGCTGATTCCAGCCCGCGCAGCGCGCCCGTCCCATGCACGCGCATCAACTGAACACACGTCGTTAACCTTCCGTTTACCGCTGCGGGGGACGCTGGTCAGACACCGGGCATAGCGTCACACGCGGGTCGCACCGACCCCGTCCTGTTGTTACTGATCCCCGGAAGGGACAACTGTGAATCTGAAGCGTCTTGGCGTTCCCGTGGCTCTGCTCGCCGCGGCCGCCATCTCCCTCACCGCCTGTGCGTCGAACGAGGGAAGCTCCCCCGCGACCACCACGGCGAAGGCGTCCAACCTCTCCGGCACGCTCAACGGCATCGGCTCGTCCGCCCAGGGCGCCGCGCAGACCGTCTGGGCCGCGGGCTTCCAGCAGGCCAACCCCAAGGTCACCATCAACTACGACCCGCAGGGCTCCGGCGCCGGCCGCAAGAGCTTCATCTCGGGTGCCGCCGACTTCGCCGGCTCCGACGCCGCGCTGAAGACCGAGGAGCTCTCCGGCACCTTCGCCGGCTGCGCCGCGAACAGCAAGGGCATCGACCTGCCGGTCTACATCTCCCCGATCGCCATCGCGTACAACGTCGACGGCGTGAAGGACCTCAAGCTGGACGCCGCCACCATCGCGGGCATCTTCTCGGGCAAGATCACCACCTGGGACGACGCGAAGATCAAGGACCAGAACTCGGGCGCCACGCTCCCGTCGGCCCCGATCACCGTCGTGCACCGCTCCGACGACTCGGGCACCACGCAGAACTTCACCGAGTACCTCGCGGCGAACGCCCCCGACGTGTGGACCAAGCCGGCCTCGCAGACCTTCCCGTTCCAGGTCGGTGACGCGGCGAAGGGCACCTCCGGTGTCGCGGACGCCACCAAGAACGCGAAGAACTCGATCACCTACATCGACGAGTCGGGCTCGGCCGGTCTCTCCATCGCCCAGCTGAAGGTCGGCGACAACTACGAGAAGATCAGCGCCGACGGTGCTGCCGCCGTGGTCGCCGCCTCCCCGATCGCCTCGGGCCGCGAGACCAACGACCTCGCCATCCAGATCGACCGCAAGGACACCACCAAGGGCGCGTGGCCGCTGGTCCTCGTCTCCTACGTCATCGCCTGCCAGGAGTACAAGGACTCCGCCAAGGCCGACCTGGTGAAGGGCTACGTCGACTACGTCATCTCCGGTGACGCCCAGAAGGCCGCCGCCGAGCAGGCCGGTTCGGCTCCGCTCTCCAGCGACCTGGCCGACAAGGTCAGCAAGGCCGTCGCCGGCATCAAGTAACACCCTGCCGCTCGGCCTGGGCCCTCATCCGGTCCAGGCCGAGCGGTGCATCTCCCTCACCCCCAGGGACACCCGATGAGAGAAAGCAAGGAATGACCGCCGGAACCGCAGGAGCCATCAGGCCGAAGGCGAAGGTCCGCCTCGGCGACCGCGTCTTCTCCACCAGCACCGTCGTCGCCGGATCGCTGATCCTCGCCACCCTCGCAGCGGTGGCGCTCTTCCTCGTCATCCAGAGCATCCCGGCCCTCTTCGCCGGCTCCGGCGAGCTGCCGAACAACGCCAGCAACTTCTGGTCGTGGGTGTGGCCGCTCGTCTTCGGCACCATCTGGGCCGCCCTCATCGCGCTGCTCATCGCGACGCCGCTGTCCATCGGCATCGCCCTCTTCATCTCGCACTACGCCCCGCGCCGCGTCGCCCAGACGCTCGGCTACATCATCGACCTGCTCGCCGCCGTGCCGTCGGTGGTCTTCGGCCTGTGGGGCATCGCGACCCTCGCTTCCTTCGTCCAGCCCTTCTACGTCTGGCTCGGCCAGTACTTCGGCTGGATCCCGTTCTTCGCGCCGCCGGTGTCCGGCACCGGCCGCACCATCCTCACCGCCGCCATCGTGCTCGCCGTGATGGTCATCCCGATCATGACGGCGATCTGCCGCGAGATCTTCCTGCAGACCCCGCGCCTGCACGAGGAGGCCGCGCTGGCCCTCGGCGCCACCAAGTGGGAGATGGTGCGGATGGCCGTTCTGCCGTTCGCCCGCTCCGGCATCATCTCGGCGATCATGCTCGGCCTCGGCCGTGCGCTCGGCGAGACGCTGGCCATCGCCATGGTGCTCTCCCCCGCGCTGATCGTGAAGTGGGCGGTGCTGCAGGCCCAGAGCCCGAACACGATCGCCGCGAACATCGCGCTGCAGTTCCCCGAGGCCACCGGCGTCGGCGTGAACGCGCTCATCGCGTCCGGCCTCGTGCTGTTCGTGGTCACGCTTCTGATCAACATGCTCGCCCGCTACATCGTCAGCCGCCGCAAGGCCTTCTCGGGAGCGAACTGATGGCCGCCACCACGACCGCAACCGCCGCGCCCCGCGCGCTGGCCAACTCGTACACCGCGGGCAAGCTGCCGCGCTGGGCCCCGTGGGTCATGCTCGTCGCCTCCTGGGTCGTCCTCGGCGCCGTCTTCGCGATGCTCGCCGCCAGCGGCGCCACCAAGGACTTCAACATCGTCGGCGCCATCTTCTTCGGCACCGTGCTGTTCGACGTCGCGATCTACACGACATCGCTGCTGATCGAGGGCGCGCGCAAGGCGAAGGACCGGCTGGTCACCTCGCTGGTCGCCACGGCGTTCATCATCGCGCTGCTCCCGCTGATCTCGCTCGGCTGGACCGTCGTGGCGCAGGGTCTCGCCCGGTTCGACGTCCAATTCTTCAGCGAGTCGATGCGCAACGTCATCGGCGCAGGCGGCGGCGCGCTGCACGCGATCGTCGGCACCTTGATCATCACCGGCCTGACCGCCGTCATCTCCGTGCCGATCGGCCTGCTCACCTCCATCTACCTGGTGGAGTACGGGCGCGGGATGCTCGCGCGCGGCATCACCTTCTTCGTCGACGTGATGACGGGCATCCCGTCGATCGTCGCCGGCCTGTTCGCGTACGCGCTGTTCGCTCTGATCTTCGGCCCGGCCATCCGCAACGGCTTCATGGGCGCGGTCGCGCTGTCGGTGCTGATGATCCCCGTCGTCGTGCGATCCAGCGAGGAGATCCTGCGGATCGTCCCGAACGAGCTGCGCGAGGCGTCGCTGGCGCTCGGCGTCCCGAAGTGGCTGACCGTGCTCAAGGTGGTCCTGCCCACCTCGCTCGCCGGCCTCGTGACCGGCGTCATGCTCGCCATCGCCCGCGTCATCGGCGAAACCGCGCCGCTGCTGATCGTCGCCGGTTTCACCACGAGCATGAACTACGACCCGTTCAACGACCGGATGATGAGCCTCCCCGTGTTCGTGTTCACGCAGTACACGCAGGCCGCCGGCCTGCACGCGCAGGACTCGATCGACCGGGCGTGGACCGGCGCTCTCGCCCTGATCATCATCGTGATGCTGCTGAACCTGGTCGGCCGCATCATCGCCAAGGCCTTCGCCCCCAAGTACGGCCGCTGAGCCGGGCCCCGAGCTTCTCCCGAGAATCGCAGACAAGGAAAAACGTGTCCAAGCGCATCGAAGTCAACGACCTCAACGTCTACTACGGCAAGTTCCTGGCCGTCGAGGGCGTGTCGCTCACCATCGAACCCCGGACGGTCACCGCCTTCATCGGCCCGTCGGGCTGCGGCAAGTCGACCTTCCTCCGCACGCTCAACCGCATGCACGAGGTCATCCCCGGCGCGTACGTGGAGGGCGACGTGCTGATCGACGGGAACAACCTGTACGGCCAGGGCGTCGACCCGGTGCTCGTGCGCCGTCAGGTCGGCATGGTCTTCCAGCGCCCGAACCCGTTCCCGACCATGAGCATCCGCGACAACGTGCTCGCCGGCGTCAAGCTCAACAACCGCCGGATGTCCAAGAGCGACGCGGACGACCTGGTCGAGAAGTCGCTGCAGGGCGCGAACCTGTGGAACGAGGTCAAGGACCGCCTGAACCTCCCCGGCTCCGGCCTCTCCGGCGGTCAGCAGCAGCGTCTGTGCATCGCCCGCGCGATCGCGGTCTCCCCCGACGTGCTGCTGATGGACGAGCCGTGCTCGGCCCTCGACCCGATCTCGACCCTGGCGATCGAGGACCTCATCGAGGAGCTCAAGAACGACTACACGATCGTGATCGTGACCCACAACATGCAGCAGGCCTCGCGCGTCTCCGACCGCACCGCGTTCTTCAACATCGCGGGCACCGGCAAGCCGGGCAAGCTCATCGAGTACAACGACACCAACATGATCTTCTCGAACCCGAGCGTGCAGGCCACCGAGGACTACGTGTCCGGCCGCTTCGGGTGATCGTCGCCGGAACCGGCAGCGCGAAGGCCCGCGGGATCGCCCCC
>NZ_JBQCGZ010000034.1:0-80519 GCF_051955155.1 Leifsonia sp. | reverse complement strand
TTCTTCGTCGAGCCGGGCACCGACGACGAGTGGTTCCAGACCTGGATCGACCTGTGCTGGGACTGGTTCGTCGACCTCGGCATCGACCCGGCGAACATCCGCCGCTTCGAGCACCCGAAGGACAAGCTCGCGCACTACTCGAAGCGCACCATCGACATCGAGTACAAGTTCGACTTCGTCGGCAGCGAGTGGGGCGAGCTGATGGGTGTCGCCAACCGCACCGACTACGACCTGAAGACGCACATCGAGCACTCCGGCAAGGACCTCAGCTACTTCGACCAGAACAAGAACGAGCGCTACGTGCCGTACGTGATCGAGCCGTCGTTCGGCCTCACGCGCGCGCTGATGGCGTTCCTGGTCGACGCGTACGACGAGGAGGAGGTGCCGAACGCCAAGGGCGGCACCGACAAGCGCACCGTGCTGCACCTGGACCCGCGCCTCGCGCCGGTCAAGGTCGCCGTGCTGCCGCTGTCCCGCAACGAGGCGCTCTCGCCGCTGGCCCGCGGCCTCGCGGACCAGCTCCGCAAGCGCCGCAACGTGGACTTCGACGACTCGGGCGCGATCGGCCGCCGCTACCGCCGCCAGGACGAGATCGGCACGCCGCTCGCCGTGACGGTCGACTTCGACTCGCTCGAGGACGACGCCGTGACGGTGCGCGACCGCGACACCATGAAGCAGGAGCGCATCCCGCTCGAGGGCCTCGACCGCTACCTCGCGGAGCGCCTGCGCGAGATCTGATCCTCCGCTGCGGCCATGGCGCCCGCTAGGGTGTGTCTCCCGGTTCTGCGCCGTAGCGAGCATGGGCCTGGTGCAGAACCGGGAGATACACCCTAGGGTTGTGGCCACCGTGACGGAGACAGGATGAGCACCGCGCCGACCAGCACAGCGTCCGCCCCGCCGGCCGTGCCCCCGCCCGGGCGCCGCCGGGGCGGTGCCTGGCACACCCTGGTCCGGTACGCGCGCGTCGCTCCCGCGAGCGTGACGCTCGCCGTCGTGCTGATCGTCACGTCCATCCTGACCGGGACGCTGTGGTCGCCCGCCACGACGAGCGGCGGCGCCCTCGTCTGGGCCGCCGGGGTCAGCACGACCGTCCACGGCGGGTACTGGTGGACGCCGCTGACGGCGCTGTTCGTGCCCGAGGACACGGTGCAGGTCATCGTCTGCGTCCTGCTTGCGCTCTCGGTGCTGGCCGTCGCCGAGCGCCTGCTCGGGACCGTCCGGCTGGTGATCGCCTTCCTCGTCACCGGGGTGCTCGGCATCACGCTGGGCGTCCTCGGGCAGTGGGCGGCGGCGAACCTGGGCGAGCTGCTGGCCAGGGCGACCGAGTTCGACTTCACGCTGGACCCGACCATCGGGATCCTCGGCGCCCTGATCACGGCGAGCGCCTTCGCCAGCACGCTGTGGCGCCGCCGCATCCGGCTGCTGACGTTCGCCGTGATCCTCACCCTCGTGCTCTACAACGGCGACCAGAACAACGTCTACCGGCTGATCGCCGCCCTGCTCGGCCTCGCGCTGGGCGCGATCATGCGCGGCGGCCGGCTGCACCGGCTGCGCCGCAGCTCGCACGGCGAGACCCGCAACCTGGTCGCCGCCGTCGTCGCGATCACCGCGGTCGGTCCGCTGGCGGCACTGCTGCCGCCCGGCGGCTTCGGGCCGTTCTCGTTCATCGCCGCCCTGTTCCAGCGCGAGCAGGTGGACGTCGCAAAGGTGCTGGCCGCGTGCGCCGCATCCGACACGTCCAACTGCCGGGAGGAGCTCTCGCTGGTCTCGGTGCAGGGCGTCGGGCCGCTGCTGCTCAGCCTCCTGCCGCTGGTGCTGCTGATCGTGACGGCGATCGGGCTGCGCCGCGGGCGGCACTTCGCCCTGGTGCTCGGGATCGTCGTGAACGCGGCGATGATCGTCCTGCCCTTCACGGCGCTGCCCGGCGGCGAGGCGACGGTGGACATCGACGACGTGAGCGCGCTCGCGCCGGCCATCGAGGTGCTGCTCTGGCTGCTCGCGGTGCTGCTCGTGCCGCTCGCCTCGATCGTCGTGCTGATCGTCACGCGACGGCAGTTCCAGATCCGCGCGCCGCGCGACGCGGTCGTGCGGTTCACGATCCTGGTCGTCGTCTCGTTCGCGCTGCTGGCGGTCGCCTACCTCGTCGCCGGCCTCGCCACCTTGGGCGGTTACGTGCCGGAGGCGAGCCTCGGCGACGTGTTCGTCTCCACCCTGCGCCGGTTCGTGCCGGCCGGGTTCGAGTCCGTGCTCGGCCCGGTGATCGTGCCGACCTCCCCGGTGGTCGTGCTGCTCTACCAGTGGGTCGGCCCGGTGTTCTGGCTGATCTTCGTGCTGGCGACGCTGCGCCTCTACCGCGCCACCTCCACCGGCCGGACGATCGGCGACGAGGTGCACTTCCTGGAGCTGCTGCGCGCCGGCGGCGGCGGGACCCTCGGCTTCATGGGCACCTGGCCGGGCAACGTCTACTGGTTCAGCGAGGAGGGGGACGCCGCGGTCGCGTACCGGGTGATCAACGGCGTCGCGATCACCCTGTCCGATCCCGTGTGCCACCCCTCGCGCGCGGAGCAGACCATCATCGACTTCGTGGCGTTCTGCGACGCCAACAGCTGGGTGCCGGTGTTCTACAGCGTCCACGGCGCGTACCTGCCGGTGTTCGAGTCGCTCGGCTGGCAGACCATGTCGGTCGGCGAGGAGACGCTGATGCACCCGCAGACCTTCGACATGCAGGGCAAGGCCTGGCAGAAGGTGCGCCAGGCGCACAACCGCGGGGTCAAGGAGCGCATCTCGACGCTGTGGACGCGCTGGGACGACCTCGCGCCGGTGCAGCAGTCGCAGATCGCGTCGCTGAGCGAGCAGTGGGTGTCCGAAAAGGAGCTCCCGGAGATGGGCTTCACGCTGGGCGGGATGGCGGAGCTGAAGGACCCGGACGTCCGGCTCTACCTCGCCTACGACCCCGAGGGCGAGCTGCAGGCGGTGACCAGCTGGCTGCCGAGCTGGCGGGACGGCGCTGTCGTCGGCTACACGATCGACTTCATGCGCAGGGCGGACGGCAGCATCCCGGGCATCATGGAGTTCGTCATCGCGTCCGCCGCGCAGCACATGCGCGAGGAGGGGGTCGAGGTGCTGAGCCTGTCCGGAGCGCCGCTCGCGACGAAGCCGGACGGCACGGCCGATGGCGAGGCCGGCGAGGAGAGCGCGATGGACCGGGTGCTCGCGCTGCTGGCCCGCACGCTCGAACCCGCGTACGGCTTCTCCTCTCTGTTCAAGTTCAAGAGCAAGTTCAACCCGACCTACGAGACGCTGTGGATGGCCTACCCCGATCCCGTCGCGCTCCCGTCGATCGGCAACGCGATCGGCCGGGCCTACCTGCCGGACGCGAACGCGAAGGAGTACGTGGCGCTGGCCCGCACGATCATGCGCTGACGGCCGGGCGCGCGTCGCCGCGACTGTCCCTCCCCGGTACGACCGTCCGTGCGCGAGCAGTGACGAGATGTGCCGAACGGGGACGGTCGCGTCAGTGCACGTACTCCAGGAGGTCGAGGCCGACGGTGCGCATCCCGTCGATCACGGCCAGCCGGGAGGCAAGGCTGGTGTCGTCGAAGTAGGTCGAGACGGCGAACGTGACGCCGGCGCGCGGGCCGCGCAGCACGCCGACCTCGCTGCGGACGCCGGCGTCGCTCCCGGTCTTGTTGACCAGCAGGATGCCGTGCTCGGCCTGGCGGTGCGCGTGCGGGTCGAGCCCGAACGCGCTCGAGACGAGCGACGCGTCGCTGTTCAGCGACAGCCAGGAGATGACCTGGCGGCTGGTGGCCGCATCCACGACCTCGCCGCGCGCGAGCGCGGAGAACAGCCAGGTGAGCTCGTTCGCGCTGCCGACGGACAGCTGCGGGGCGTCGTCCGGCCCGCGGTGGTCGCGGACCAGGTCGAGCAGCGCCGTGCGGGTGAGGCCGAGCGACTCGGTGCGCGCGCTCACCGCCTCCAGCCCGACGCGGCGGAGCAGCACGTTGGTGGCGAGGTTGTCGCTCGTCGCCCCGACCAGGGCGGCCAGGTCGGCGACCGGGAGGGACGGCACCTGCAGGTGCTGCCAGATCCCGGAGTCGCCCGCCGCGTCCTGCGGGGCGCGGTCGAGGACGGCGAGCGGGCTCAGCTGGCCGGACTGCAGACGCGCGGCCACCTCCACGAGCAGCAGGACCTTGCCGATGCTCGCGGTGGGCATGACCACGTGGTCGTCGACCGAGAACAGCACCTCGCCGCTGGCCAGGTCCGTCGCCCGGCCGGACACCTGAACGCCCTGCATCGCCAGCCGGCCCAGCGCCTCGAAGCCGCGGCTGAACGCCTCCTGCGTGCGGTCGGCGCCCTGGTGCCTGCCCCGGCGCCCGTCGGCATGACGGCTGCGGCGTGCGGTCTGCTCGGTCTGGCTCGTCACGGTGGAGCTTGATCCTTCTTCCGAGTCGGGATGTCGGCGCGGCCGCGGTCCCCCCCGGCCCGCGCGTCGCCTCCTGCCGGGTGGGCCGAGGGCGACGACAGGGACGATGTTACCCCGCGGACGGGGCACGCAGGGAAGTCGTTCCCGCGAGCCCGGTCCGGCTCACCAGATGGTCACGCGCTCCTCCGGCGCGAGCCACAGCGCGTCGCCCTCTGTGAGGCCGAACGTCTCGTAGAACGCGTCGATGTTGCGCACGATCTGGTTGCAGCGGAACTCGTTCGGGGAGTGCGGGTCGATGGCGAGCAGGCGGATCACCTCGGCGTCGCGGCCCTTCTGCTGCCAGGCCTGCGCCCAGGAGAGGAAGAAGCGCTCGGCGCCGGTCAGGCCGTCGATCACCGGCGGCTCCTGGCCGTCGAGCGAGAGCAGGTAGGCCTTCCAGGCGATGCCGAGGCCGCCCAGGTCGCCGATGTTCTCGCCGATGGTCAGCGCACCGTTGACGTGGTGCTCCGGCACCTGCGCCGGCGCGAGCGCGTTGTACTGCTCGATGAGGCTGCCCGTGCGCTTCTCGAAGGCGGCGCGGTCGGCGGCGGTCCACCAGTCCTGCAGACGGCCGTCGCCATCGAACTTGGAGCCCTGGTCGTCGAAGCCGTGACCGATCTCGTGGCCGATCACGGCGCCGATCGCGCCGTAGTTCGCCGCCGCATCCCTGTCGGCGTCGAAGAACGGGTACTGCAGGATGGCCGCGGGGAACACGATTTCGTTGAAGCCCGGGTTGTAGTACGCGTTGATGGTCTGCGGGGTCATGAACCACTCGTCGCGGTCCAGCGGCTTGCCGATCTTGCCGAGCTCGCGGTTGAACTCGAACAGCGCGGCGGCGCGCACGTTGCCCGCCAGGTCGGTCGGGTCGATCTGCAGCGCGGAGTAGTCGCGCCACTTCACCGGGTAGCCGATCTTCGGGGTGAACTTGTCGAGCTTGTCCAGCGCGCGGTTGCGGGTGTCCTCGCCCATCCACTCGAGCGTACGGATGCTCTGCCGGTAGGCCTCGATGAGGTTGGCGACCAGCTCGTCCATCGCGCTCTTCGCGGCGGGCGGGAAGTGCTTCTCGACGTAGATGCGGCCGACCGCCTCGCCCATCGCGCCCTCCACCAGCGAGACGCCGCGCTTCCAGCGCGCGCGCATCTCCGGGGTACCGGTGAGGGTGCGGCCGTAGAAGTCGAAGTTCGCGTCCACGAAGTCGCCGCTCAGGTAGGGCGCGGAGCCGTGGATGATCTGCCAGGCCAGCCAGTCCTTCCACGACGGAAGGCGGTCCTCGGTGAGCAGTGCGGCGAGACCGGAGGCGAACGACGGCTGGCGCAGCACCACCTCGTCGAACGCGCCATCGGGAGCACCGAGGCCCTTCGCCCAGGTCTCCAGGTCGGCGCCCGGGGCGCCGGCGGCCGTCGCCCCGCCCGTGAACAGCGCATTGGCGTCCGCCCACGAGTACAGGTTGTAGGTCTTCTCCGAGTCGCGCGACGCGACGTTGTCCCAGTGCTGGGCGGCGATCTCGGTCTCCAGGTCGAACACGCGCTGCGCCCGCTCCGGGGCATCCTGGAACCCGACCAGCTCGAACATCCGCTGGATGTGCGCCACGAACGCCTCGCGCACCGGGGCGAAGCGCTCCTCGCGGAAGTACGACTCGTCCGGCAGCGAGATGCCCGCCTGCTCGGCGAAGACCAGGTAGCGCTCCGGGTTGCCGGGGTCGTTGTCCACGAACAGCTGGTAGAAGCCGCCGACGCCGTGCCGCTCCAGGCGGCCGACGGTCTCGAGCAGGGCGGGGATGCCGTCCACGTCGCTCGCGATGGCGAGCTGCGCCTCGATCGGCTTCGCGCCGAGCTGCTCGATGCGGTCCTCGTCCATGAAGCTCGCGAACAGATCGCCGAACTTGCGCTCCTCCGTGCCCTCCGGCGCGGTCTGCGCGGCCTCGATGATCTCGCGCACCGCGGCTTCCGCCTCCTCGGCGAGGATCATGAACGAGCCCCAGCGGGCCTTGTCGGCGGGGATCTCGGTGCGGTCCAGCCACTTGCCGTTCACGTGCCGGAACAGGTCGTCCTGCGGGCGGATCGTGGGGTCGAGTTCGTCGGAGGCGATACCGGAAGCCAGGGTCATGGCCCCAGCCTATTCGTCGGGCGCGCGTTCGTCAGGCTCGCGCGGGAGCGAGCGCCCTCAGCCGCGCGAACGAGAGCAGGAAGAGCCCGGCGAGCAGCAGCTCGGCGAGGATCGAGACGGTGCCGGACGCGCTGCCGAACCCGGCGATCGAGAACCCGATGTTGACCACGGCGAGCAGCCCGTACCCGACGCCGAACACGCCGGAGAGCAGGGGCCGGTTCGTCATCCGCCACCACGGCCGCAGTGCGGCGACGTCCTCCCCCGGCCCGCGGAAGACGCGGGAGGCGAGGTACCAGCCGGCGGTCTGCAGCACGGTCAGCACGATGGAGGCGACCTCGGAGTGCAGGGCGTCGAAGAGCAGGATGAGCACCAGGTTCACGGCCAGCAGGATGGCGACGACGATCGCCTTCTCGCGCGGAGTGATGAAACGCATGCGGTGGTGCCCCCTGGTGGTGTCTCCCGCCAGGATGTCAGTTCTCGCAGGATGGGCGCGGGTGCCTCGCCGGGGCGGGCGCTCCCGCTCCCGCGACTGCGGTGCCGCGTCACGTCCGCGGCGCGGCGCCCCACCGCAGTCGTGACGCGGCGGCGCACTCGCCGGGTGCGCCGGGCGAGCTACGCGCGCTGCGTTCGCTCCCGGTGCGCCTCGGCGGCGCGGCGGACGAACTCGGCACGGTCGACGGCCGGGCGGAAGCCGAGGAGGTCGCGGGCCCTGGCGTTCGAGGTCGTGTAGCTCGGGGCGGTGACGGGGAGCGTGACCTCGACCGTCCCCAGCCCCGCCGCCGCGGCGAGCTCGCGCGCGAATGCGCCGAGGTCGGTGGACTCGTCCGGGCCGAGGCCGATCACCTCGTGCCCGGTCGTGTCGGCCTCCAGGGCGAGGACGACTCCCGCGGCCAGGTCCGGCGTCGCCAGGATGCCCATCGCAACGGGAGCCCCGTCGGCGCGCGACGCGACCAGCAGGGTGCTGTCGTCCCCGGCGAACGGCTCCAGCGCGGCGACCACGTCCGTGTTCCCGGCGGCGCGCTCGCGGGCGATGCGCCTGCTCGCGAAGAAGCGCGGCCCGGAGAAGAACGAGTCGGGGTCGAGGATCTCGGCGGGGTCCTGGGTGTGCGAGAAGCGGAGCACCACCGTCGACCAGCCGTTCGTCCGGCCCGCGAACGCCACGAGGTCCTCTGCGAGCACCTTGCTCGCGCCGTACCAGGTGGTCGGGTTGCGCGGGTGGTCCTCGTCGAGCGGCTGGTAGGCGGGTGCGTTCTCGGGGTAGACCTCGCCGGTGGAGGCCAGCACGAAACGACGTACGGACGGTCCGAGCGCCCGGATGAGCCGCATGGTCGCGGTGACGTTCGCGTCGAACAGCCTCTCGGCGTCCGCGGGGTCCCACGACATGTACGCGCCGAGGTGCGCGACGGCCTCCACGCCGTCCAGCCGCGGGTCGCCCGCGGGCAGGGCGGCGAGGTCGCCGATCAGGTACTCGGCGCCGTCCACGGGCTCGCGCGGGGGGACGAGGTCCAGACCGAGGACGCTGTGCCCGCGCTCGACGAGCTGGGCGGTGACGGCACGGCCGACGCGGCCGGAGGCGCCGGTGACGGCGATGTGCATGGGAGTTCTCCTGTCCTGAGCGATGCCGGTCAGACTTCGAGCGGCTTGCGGAAGGTCTCGCGCGCCCGCAGCACCGTGATCAGCGTGATGAGCGCCGCGGCCATGACGTAGAACGCCGGTGCGAAGGTGTTGCCGGTGGCGGCGATCAGCCAGGTCGCGAAGTACGGGGTGATGCCGCCGAAGATCGCGACGGAGAAGTTGTACGCGATGGCCATGCTCCCGTAGCGGATGTTGGTCGGGAAGAGCTCGGCCATCGCCGCGCTCGACGCTCCGTCGAAGGCCGCCATGAACACCCCGAGCAGGACCATCGCCACGGTCGCGGCGAAGAAGTTGCCGACGCTCATCAGCATGAGGGTCGGGTAGGTGAGCACCAGGAAGCCGACGCAGCCGGCGATCATCACGGGTTTGCGCCCGATCTTGTCGCTCAGCAGCCCCATGAACGGGACCAGCACCGCGATGGCGAGCAGGCCGATCACGGTCACGCCGTAGCTCAGCGGCTGCGAGTAGTGCAGGTCGGTCTGGAGGTACGAGGGCATGAAGGTCTGCAGGATCCAGTGGCCGACGGCCTTGATCACCACGAACCCGACGCAGAACAGCAGGGCGCGCCAGGAGGTCTTGATGGAGGTGCGGAGCGGGGACGCGCTCACCTCCCCCTTCTCCTGCACGGCGCGGAACTCCGGGGTGTCCTCGAGCCGCCGGCGCAGGTAGAGGCCCGCGACGCCGAGCGGGAGGGCGAGCATGAACAGCACGCGCCATCCCCAGCTGTTCAGGGCGTCGGTGCCGAGCGTGGACGTGAAGACCAGCACGAGACCGGCGCCGACGACGAACGCGGCGAAGCCGAAGACGTCGACGAAGCTCGAGACGAAGCCGCGGCGGTTGGACGGCGCGTACTCGGCGAGCAGCGTGGTCGCCCCCGAGCTCTCGCCGCCGGCGGCGAAGCCCTGGACGAGCCGGACGATCACGAGCAGCAGCGGCGCCCAGAGCCCGACCATGTCGTACGTCGGCAGCAGGCCCATCACGACGGTCGCGCCCGAGGTGACCAGGATCACCGTGGCGAGGGTCGTGCGACGGCCGATGCGGTCGCCGAGCGAGCCCCAGAACAGGCCGCCGAGGGGACGCATGACGAAGCCGGCCCCGAACACGGCGAACGCGGAGAGCAGCGCGGCCTGGGCGTTGCCCTGCTGGAAGAAGTTCAGGCTGATGACCGTCGCGAGCGTGCCGTACAGGCCGAAGTCGAACCACTCCACGAAATGGCCTGCTCCCGCTGCGAAGATGACCT
Organism: Leifsonia sp.; assembly: GCF_051955155.1. NCBI lineage: Bacteria > Bacillati > Actinomycetota > Actinomycetes > Micrococcales > Microbacteriaceae > Leifsonia > Leifsonia sp. The sequence goes on along the minus strand of NZ_JBQCGZ010000034.1, from coordinate 71,073 downwards.
TCCGCATCCGCTGGGCGCGGGCGCTGTCGTCGAGGGGCGTCGCCGCGGAGGCCGCGGCTGCGGCGTCGACCACGGTGTCGACGTTCTGAGGCTGGGGGGTCATGGGGGCTCCTACTTCATTGTCGGATGGGTGGCGCCAATGTACCACCTCTCGGCACATTCTTACCATCTAACGACATTGCCTTTCCGCTGAGTGATACTGTCGGTGCATGCAAGAGCGCACGAGCAGTACAGACGTCGTCGTCATCGGCGGAGGGCTGGCCGGGGTCTCGGCGGCCGTGGCCGCCGCTCGGCTGGGGTCCTCGGTCGCTCTCATCACGAACCGGCCCGTGCTCGGCGGCAACTCGTCCAGCGAGGTGCGGGTGTGGGTCGTCGGCGCGACCGCGCACGGCACCCAGCGCTTCTCCCGCGAGACCGGAATCATGGGCGAACTGTTCCTCGAGAACCAGTACCGCAACGCGGAGGGCAACCCGCATTACTGGGACCAGGTTGTCCTCGATCTCGTGCGCGCGGAGCCCAACCTCACGCTGCACCTCAACACGGACGTCCGCACCGTCCGGATGCACGAAGACCGCCAGGCGATCCGCTCCGTGACCGGCTGGGCGATGGGCAGCGAGCTGCAGACCACCTTCGAGGCGCCCGTCTTCCTCGACTGCACCGGCGACGGCCTGATCGGCCACCTCGCGGGCGCCGAGTACCGCATCGGCCGCGAAGCGCGCTCCGAGTACGGCGAGGAGTGGGCGCCGGAGGAGGCCGACGACGAACTGCTCGGCAGCTCGCTGTTCTTCTACACGAAGGACGCCGGCCGCCCGTCGCGGTTCGTGCCGCCGAGCATCGCCACGGACATCGGCGGCACGCCCATCCTCGCCAACCGGATCATCCGCACCGGCGACAACGGCTGCGACTACTGGTGGATCGAGTGGGGCGGCGAGCTGGACACGGTCACCGAGAACGAGCGCATCCGCGACGAGCTCTGGGGCGTGGTCTTCGGCATCTGGGACCACATCAAGAACTCCGGCGACTTCGACTCCGAGAACCTGACGCTCGAGTGGGTCGGCTCCCTGCCCGGCAAGCGCGAGTACCGCCGCTTCGTCGGCGACCACACGCTGACGCAGAACGACATCCTCGACCAGGTGGACTTCCCGGACACGGTGGCCTTCGGCGGCTGGTCGATCGACCTGCACCCCGTCGAGGGCGTCTACGCCGACCGCGCGGGTGCGCAGCAGCGCTACAGCGCCGGCACCTACGGCATCCCCTACCGCAGCCTGTACTCGCGCAACGTCGAGAACCTGCTCTTCGCCGGCCGCGACATCTCCGCATCCCACGTCGCGTTCGGGTCGACGCGCGTGATGGCCACCTGCTCGACGCAGGGGCAGGCGGCCGGGACCGCCGCGTCGCTCATCGCGCGGCGGGGCATCACTCCGAGGGCGCTCGGCCGCGACCACCTCGACCTGCTGCTGACGACGCTCGCCAGGGAGGATGCGCCGGTGGTCGGCCTGCGGGCCGCCGACCCGGACGACCTCGCGCCGCGCGCGACGGTCACGGCCACCAGCACGCTCACCGCGATCGGCACCGTAGCGGCGCGCACCGGGGAGCGCTATCCGCTGGACCGCGACGTCGCCGTCGTCCTGCCGGTCGACCCGCGTCTGGACACCGTCGCTTTCGCCGTCGAGGCGCCCCCCGGGACGGAGCTGACCGTCGAGCTGTGGACCACCGGCCGGCCGCAGAACTACGCCCCCATCGAGCACGTGCAGACCACGACGGCGGTCGTCGCCGCCGGGGACACGGGCGAGGGCGTGGCCACAGCCGCGTTCGCCTGGACTCCGCCCGCCCCCTGCAACGGCGTCGTCGTGGTGCGCGCGCACGCGGGCGCGTCCCTGCTGCTCACCGACGACCGCCCGTACGGCGTGCTCGCGCTCGAGCGCCGGCTGCCCGCCGACGCCGCCTTCGATCACCACATCGCCGAGGAGGAGGACCAGCCGGTCACCGACTGGGTCGCGCGCAAGCTGCGCCGCAGGAGCTTCGCCTTCGAGGCACTCCCCGCGACGGCCGCCTACCATCCCGAGCACGTCGTCGACGGCTACCAGCGTCCGTACGGCGGACCGCACCTGTGGTCGTCCGCGACGATCGCCGAGGGACGCGACCTGCGCGAGGCGCCGGAGAGCATCAGCCTGACCTGGGAGCAGCCGGTCATGATCGGTTCGGTGCGCATCGTCTTCAACGACGACGTGGACGAGGACCTCGTGAACCTGCACCACCATCGCACCGACTTCGAGGTCGTGCCGGAGCTCGTCACGGACTACCGCGTCGAGGTCCGCGTCGCCGGCCGCTGGGTGACGGCGGCCGAGGTGAGCGGCAACCGGCACCGGCACCGCATCCACGATCTGGAGCCGGTGGCCGCGGACGCCCTGCGCGTGACCGCGTACGCCACGGGCGGCGCCCGCGTCGTGACCGTCTCGGCGATCAAGGCATACTCTGAACCGAGCGGTCGCACACACCCGTGGACGTGACGGGCGACCCCGGCGAGAGGAGACGTGCGTGCCTGCCGAGATCCAACAGGGCATCGGACGCGCGGCTGCCGCGCTGACGGCGATCGGCGCGGCCACCTCGGAGACGGTCCGCGCCTCCGACATCGCCCGTGCGATCGGGCTCGGGGCCTCGACCACGAGCCGGCTGCTCGCATCCCTGGAGGAGCTCGGCTACGTGCGGCGCGACCCGGCGACCGGGTTCTACTCGATCGGCACGGCCATCCTCGAGCTCGCCAGCCACGGCCTCAACCAGAACCCGGTGCACCGCGAGTCGCGCGCCGCCGCGCAGGAGCTGGCCCAGCGCATCGGCCTGAGCGTGAACGTCGGCATCCGCGACGGCGCGAGCGTCGTCTACCTCTGCCACTTCGAGGGCGCACTCGCCCCGAAGTCGCACACCATGATCGGGATGGGTCAGCCGCTGCACGCGTCCGCTCTCGGCAAGTGCCTCCTCCTCGACCTGACCGAGGACGAGCGGCGCGCGCAGCTCGGCGAGACCCTCCCCGCCTACACCGCGAACACCATCACGGACCACGCGGCGCTCACCGCCGAGCTTGCGGCGGCCGCCGTGCGCGGAGTGTGCGTCGAGGAGCAGGAGCTTGCGCTCGGCCGCTCCGGGCTCGCGGCGCCCATCCGGGACGCCACCGGCACCGTCGTCGCCGCGATCTCCGTCTCCGGGCGGCTCTCGGTGATGCGCGAGCGCGACCGCGACACCATCACGGAGCAGCTGATCGAGACGGCGGACCGCATCAGCGTCGGCCTCGGCCTCATCAGCGCCGTTCCGCACCGGCCTGTGCCGGTGGAGGGCTGAGCCCGCTCACGCCTCCCGCTGCGCGCGCACCGTCTCCCACTCGGCGATGATCTCGGGGACGCGGCCCTGCAGGAAGCGGTAGAAGCCGGCCATGTCGCGCAGGCGCTCGGTGGCGGGCGAGTCCGGGTCGCCGACGGCGACCAGGCCCGCCTCCGCCTGGTCGGCGAGGACGCCGTAGATGGGGCTGTTGCGCACCATCAGCGCGTACCAGTCCGACGGCATCTGGTAGAGGTCGCGGCGGCTTCCGGTCTGCGAGATGCGCCGGACGATGCCGAGGGTCTGCAGGTAGCGGACCGCCCCCGAGATCGCCGCCGCGCTGACGTCAAGCCGCTCGGCCAGCTCGGCGGCGGTGAGGCCGGCGGTCTCGGTGACGGTGAGGGCCATCAGGACGCGCGCGGGCATCTTCGGGAACCCGGCGGCGATGAGCACCCCGGCGGAGTGCTCCATCACCTCGGCGAGCGCGCGTTCGTCCTTGGCCATGCGCCCTCCTACCCGATCGCAAAGTCCCGGCGACGGATCAGGGCCGCCGCGGCGGCGGTCGCGGCGATCGCGATGCCGAACATCCAGTATCCCCCGGTCCAGTCCACGGTCCCGACGACCACCGGGGCGTCCGCGAACGGCGAGACGTGGCGCAGCCACTCCGGCAGGTTCACCAGCGCCCCGAAGATGCCGATGAAAGCGCCGAGGCCGAGGGTCGTCCAGGCCAGAGCGACGGTCCAGCTCGGCAGCACGACGAACACCAGGGTGAGGACGCCGAGGTAGACGAGCGCGACCGGGAGCTGGGCGGCGGCCGCCGCGAAGGCGTCGCCGACGATCGAGCCCTTCTCACCCGAGGCGACCCCGGACAGGCCGGCGGCGACCGCGGCGGCCAGCAGGACCAGCACCACCGCGATGAGACCGACGAGCACGAACTCCAGCAGCCAGCGCACCCGCGACAGCGGGGTCGACATCATCACCTCCGCCGAGCCGCTCGCCTCTTCCTGCCGCAGCCGGATCACGGCCTGCACGGCGCAGGCGGCGGCGAGCACGCCGACGATGGACATGATCGCCGAGATGAACAGCGAGGCGAACGAACCGGTGCCGCCCGCGCCGATCCTGGCGACCGCATCCCGGATGTTGGCGAGGTTCGGGTCGTCGGCCATCGACGAGCTGACCACCCCGCCGAGCGCACCGGCGAGGAGGCCGGTGAGCAAGCCGCCCGCCGCCCAGCCGGCGACGATCGGCCACTGCAGCCGCCAGGCGAGGCCGAGCGGGCCGTTCAGCGTCGGCCGGGCATCGCGACGTCCGGAGCGTTCCGCGAAGACGCCGGCGCCGGAGTCGCGCACCGCCTGCAGCGCGTACACCGCGGCGACGAGCACCGCAGCGAATGCGAGGTCCAGCAGCAGGGGCCACCAGACGTTCTCGACGTACGGCGACGTCTGCTCGCCCCAGCCGATCGGGCTGAGCCAGGTCGGCCATGCCGAGGTCATGCTCACGCCGTCCGCGGAGACCGTGCCGGTCGCGTCCCCCACGCCGCGCAGCAGGTAGGCGACGAGGACGATGGCGGCGGCATAGCCGTTGGCGCCGCGCGAGGTCGTCATCAGCTGGGCCAGCAGCAGGCCGACCGCGAGGAACGCGAGACCGGCGCCGCCGACCGCCGCCCCGGCCACGAACGACCCGTATGCGGGCAGGCCCGCCGCGAGAAAGCCGAGGGCGGTCGCAACGGCGAGCAGCAGGTTCGCGACCGCGCCGTGGATGACCGTCGCCGTGGTCGGCAGGAGCCGGCCCGCCGGGGTCGACCCGATCAGTTCGGCACGACCGGACTCTTCTTCTGCGCGCGAGTGCCTGACCGCGAGGAACGTGCTCATCAGACCCGCGAGCACCGCGAGGAAGGTGAAGATCTCGAAGAAGGTCACCGCAGCGAGGCTGGTCCCCTGCGGCAGTCCGCGGAGCACCAGGACGGTCGGCGTGGCGACGGCCAGCCGGACCAGCTCCACCCGTCCGGCAGCGGAACCGTAGGTCTGCTGGATGCTCGCGGCCGAGAAGAGGCCCAGGAACGCGATGCAGACGATCCAGATGCTCAGCTGCCAGCGGTCACGCCGCAGCCGCTGGCGGATCAGCACCGCGAGCACCGCACCGCGCCCGCGCGAGGGGACGGCGACGTGCTCGCCGGGACGGACCGCCGTGGGGCCCGCTGTCGTGGTGCTCATCGCCGGTCGGCCCCCTCGGGCGCCGCGCCTGCGGCGGCGGCTGCGGGGAGCTCGTCGCCGTAGTGCCGCAGGAAGAGCTCCTCCAGCGACGGCGGCGCGACCGTCAGGCTCTTGGCGTCGATCTCCGCCAGGACGGCGAGCACCGGGGGCAGCCTGTCGCTGTCCGCCGTGAACCGCACCCGGCCGTTGTCGGTGTGCAGGTCGTGCGCGTCGGGGATGCGCGCGAGCTGCGCGTCGGTGACGCCGTCCTGCGCGAACGAGATCTCGGTGCGGGTGAGGTGCCGCAGCTGTTCGAGGGTGCCGGACTCGACCGTCCTGCCCGCCCGGATGATGCTGACCCTGTCGCACAGCTGCTCGACCTCGGAGAGGATGTGGCTGGAGAGCAGGACGGTCGCGCTCTCGCCGGCGACCCGGGCGATCTCGGCGTTGAACGTGGCCTCCATGAGCGGGTCGAGCCCGCTGGTCGGCTCGTCCAGGATGTACAGGTCGGCGGGCGTGACGAACGCGGCGACGAGCGCCACCTTCTGCCGGTTGCCCTTCGAGTAGGCGCGGCCCTTCTTGGTCGGGTCGAGCTGGAACACGTCGATCAGCCGCTTCTTGCGTGCGGCGTACGCCGCCTTGTCGGTCGTGCCGCCGCGGAGCCGGGCGAGAAGGTCGATCGCCTCGCCGCCGGAGAGGTTCGGCCACAGGCTGACGTCGCCGGGGACGTACGCGATGCGACGGTGCAGCTCGACCGCATCCCGCCAGGGGTCACGCCCGAAGACCCTGGCGGTTCCCCCGTTGGACCGCGCGAGGCCGAGCAGGATGCGGATGGTCGTGGACTTGCCCGCACCGTTCGGGCCGAGGAAGCCGTGCACCTCGCCCGCCGAGACCGAGAGCTCGAGCCCGTCGAGGGCACGCACCCGGCCGAACCGCTTCTCGAGGCCGGTGGCCTCAATCACTGTTTCCATGCGCGTGAGAATACGCGCATTTCATGAATTTGTGAAAACTCCTAACGGAATCTTTACGAGCGTGTCGCGCTCAGCTGGCGCCGCACACGATGGAGTCGATGGCGGCGTAGTCGTGCACCGACGCGTCGTCCGGGATCGTGTAGGTGTACGGCCTACCGGCCTCGAGCGGGACGGTGTCGGTGTGCTCGTCGACGGTGTCGCCGAACTCGGAGTCCGCGAACCCGGAAGTCACCTGGGCGGCGGGGCAGTCCTCCGGCGAGGTGAGCACGAACGTCCAGCCGTCCTCTGCCTGCGGCTCGACCCGCACGCCGTCGACCTCGTAGGCGCTCGAGGGGTCGTCGGGAAGCGGCTCCGCGGTGGGCACCGCCTCCGGGGCCGGCGCGTCGTGCTGCGCGGCACGGACCCCGACGAAGACGGTCACGACCACGACGATCGAGAGCACGAGCAGCCCGGCGAGGCCGCCGATCGTCCAGCCGAGGATGGCGCCGGTGGACGCGGAGCTGCGGGCGCGCGGGGTGTAGGGCGGGTACGGATACTGGCCGTACTGTGGGCGCGCGAGGGGCTGCGGCGGGTAGGGCTGCTGCTGTGCGCGACCGTGCAGCGGAGCCCCTTGCACGGGACCCCCCTGTGGCGCGCGCCACCGCGCGCCCGCGAGCAACGCCTCCCTGGCGCGCGCGAGCGCATCCAGAGCGACGGTGTCGGCGGGGTTCGTCGCCGCCGCCCGCGCGCCGTAGGCCCGGTGGATGTCCGCCTCCGTCGCGTCGACGGAGACGCCGAGAAGCGCTGCCGCCTCGGCCGGGGTCATCGGGCCGCCGCCCGCGTGCGTCCGTGCGTCATGCGTCGATCGTATCGACCGCGGCTCGCGCGGATGTGTCGCCTCAGCAGTGGGCGAGCAGACGGGTCAGCGCATCCTTCTCGGCGGGCGTGACCCACAGCGCGTAGCGCGCCTTCACCGCGACCTGGCGGGACGCGTACGTGCAGCGGTACCCGGCGCTCGGCGGCAGCCAGGTGGCGGCGTCGCCCGCTCCCTTCGCCTGGTTGGTCGGGCCGTCGACGGCGACGAGGTTCAGCGGGTCGTTGGCGAGCCGGACGCGCTGGTCATCGGTGAGCGCCTGGGCGCCGGTCTGCCAGGCGTCCATCAGCGCGACCACGTGGTCGATCTGCACGGCTGCCGAGGTCTGGACGCCGCGCTCGAACACGATCGTCCTGCCCGTGTACGGGTCGTGCAGCGTCCCGGTCAGCACCCGGCAGTCCGACCGCGTCCTGGCGTCGACGAGGTCGCGCGCGAGGATGTCGTCCCTGGTGTCGCAGCCGTTGCCGTCAACATCCCGCCACGCCTCACCGAACCGCTCGACCCGGTCGTAGCCGGTCGCGGGGGCGCGCCCCTTCACCGCGAGCGACGCCAGGAGCTCCCTCGCCTTCGCGGGCGACGGCACGCCGGCATCCCGCCGCGCCGCTGCGGGATCGGCGCCGGTGGTCGGCGCGCCCCCACCGGGCGCGCCCGCGCCAACCGCCCCGGCGTCCTCCCCGCCATCCCGGCCCGAGAGCGCCGCGTATCCGCCGGCACCCAGCACGGCCACCACGACGACGGCCGTGAGCAGCGCCCACGGCGACGACCGCCGCCTGCTCACAGGAACGTGTCGTCCGGGATGCCCCGCTTGGGACCGCGCCCGCCCACGTGGATGCCCGGCCGCTGCTCCGTGGCGATCTCGCCGAGCTCGCGCATCACGCGGCCGAAGAACGGGGCGGCCGTGGCGTTGCGGAACGCACCCGGGTTGAGGTCAGCCTCGTTGCGGAGCCGGATCTCGGCGCGCGCCGCCTCGAGGGGCGCGATGATCTTGGCGCCGTTGCGGTAGCGGATGAGCCGGTGCACCCACTGATCGAGCAGGTCGGGCAGGCCCTTCGGGACGCGATCGTGCTCGGCGGCGAGCGACACACGCGCGCGGCCGGCGGCGGGATCGGGGGCGGCCGCATAGCCGGCCCGCGCGTCCTCCGCCTCGCGACGGCGGCGCTCGGTCGAGAGCACGGAGAGCAGGTCGTCCGCCCGGTTCGGCTGCTGGGCGAGGATCTCCAGCGCGTCCACCGCGGCCGCGAACTCCTCTTCGTAGTCCGCGTACTCGGCCGGGTGCACGGAGCGGTCGTGCGTGAGGTCGGCGCGCGCCGTCACGGCCTGCCCGCGCGTGAGCACCGTGCGGCCGTTGCGGACGCGGTCGAGGCGCCAGGACCACGTGGAGAGCAGTTCGGGCATCAGCTGGCTCATGCCTCCACTGTAGGAACCACCACCGACAGTCTCGTGCCGGACACGGCGACCTCCACCGAGCCGCCGAACCGCGACGCCGCACGCCGCGCCGCGTCCGCCGGATCGAGCGCGAGCGCGAGGTGCGTGAGCACGAGCCTGCGCGCCCGGGCGGCCGCCGCGAGGCCGCCCGCCTGCTCGGGGGTGAGGTGCGCGGGCGGGGCCTCCTCGTGCTCCGCTCCGGCCTCCGCGAGCAGCAGGTCGCATCCCGCGGCCAGCTCCTCGAGAGCGGCGCACGGCGCCGCGTCGCCCGTGACGACGACCGCCGCGCCCTCCGCCTCGGCCCGGAGCGCCCAGGCCGGCACATCGTGGTCGACCGCTCGCCAGGACAGCTGCAGCGATCCGATCCGGCGCGACTGCCCGTCGGCCAGGGACGCGAAGGCGAAGGCCCGGTCGATCCCGCTCTCCGCGCCCCCGCCCAGGAAGGCAACGAGCCGGGAGCGCAGCTCGGGAGGCCCGAGGACCGGCAGCGGCGGACGCTCCGGCAGGTCGCCGAAGCGCAGCGCGTAATAGAGAGGGAGCAGGTCGGCCGTGTGGTCGGCGTGCACGTGCGAGATCCAGACGGCGTCCAGATCCACCGGCGAACGGTGCCGTTGCAGCTCCGCGAGCGTCCCCGGCCCCGCGTCCACGAGGACAGCGGCGCCGTCGTGCTCGAGGAGCGCGCCGGAGCACGGCGCCCCCGGTTTCGGATAGTGGCTCGCCGCGCCGAGGATCGTGAGGTCCATCGCGCGATCGTAGCGCGGACGCTCTCGTCCCGCGGGCCCAGCCGCATAGGGTGGGCTTCATGGATCTCGAAGCCCTCTACCGCGACCTGCACGCCCACCCCGAGCTCTCCTTCGCTGAGCACCGCACCGCCGGCGTGGTCGCCGGCCATCTCACCGAGCTGGGCCTCGAGGTCCACACGGGCATCGGCCGCACCGGCGTCGCCGGCGTGCTGCGCAACGGGGACGGCCCGACTGTCCTGCTGCGCGCGGACATGGACGGCCTGCCGGTCCGCGAGGACACCGGGCTGGAGTGGGCGTCCACTCAGACGGTCGAGGACGAGGACGGCAACACGGTTCCCGTGATGCACGCGTGCGGGCACGACATCCACATCACGTGCCTGCTGGGCGCGGTCGAGCGGCTGGCTGCGACGCGCGACGAGTGGAGCGGGACCGTCGTCGCGGTCTTCCAGCCGGCGGAGGAGCACGGCGGCGGCGCGCAGGTCATGGTCGAGGACGGCCTGTACTCGGTCGTCCCGGTCCCGGACGTCGTGCTCGGGCAGCACGTGACGCCGTTCCCGGCGGGGATGGTCGGCGCGCACTCCGGCCCGGCGATGGCCGCGGTGGATGCCTTCGAGGTGACGTTGCACGGCCGTGGCGGCCACGGCTCGCGCCCCGAGACGACGATCGACCCCGTCGTGATGGCCGCGGCGACCGTGATGCGGCTGCAGACCGTGGTGTCGCGCGAGATCGCCGCGCAGGAGACCGCCGTCGTCACGGTCGGGACGCTGCACGCGGGCACCAAGAACAACATCATCGCGGCGGATGCGACGCTCGGCATCAGCGTGCGCAGCTTCTCGGAGGAGGTGCGCGCCAAGACGCTCGGCGCCGTCGACCGGATCATCCGCGCCGAGGCGCAGGCGAGCGGAGCGGTCCAGGAGCCCGAGGTCTCGTGGGGCGAGCGCTATCCCGTGACCGTCAACGACCCGGACGCGACCGCGCGTGTGAACGCGGCCTTCGCCGCCGAGTTCGGAGCGCAGGCGGTGCTGGAGCCCGGCGCGCTCTCCGGCAGCGAGGACGTCGGCAACCTGGCGACGGCCGCAGGCGTCCCGCTCGTCTACTGGATGCTCGGCGGCGGCGACCCGGAGAAGGTGCTCGCGGCGATGGCCGCGGGAACGGTCGAGTCGGACATCCCGTCCAACCACTCGCCGCACTTCGCGCCGCTCGCGCAGCCGACCATCGGCATCGGTGTCCGCGCCCTCGTCGTCGCGGCGCGGGAGTGGCTCCGGCCGGTCAGCTGACGCGAACCAGGGTGCTCTGCCACCCGGTGGAGCCGTCCGGCGCGATCGGGGTGCGCTTCTCCTCCTGGACGCGCCCGGCGGCGTCCGTCGCGCGCACCGACAATGTGTGCGTGCCGCTGGTCGCCTCCCACGGGAGCGACCACTGCACCCAGGTGTCGGCGTTCACCGGCGTGGAGAGGCGCGCGGGCTGCCAGTCGCCGCCGTCGATCCGGACCTCCACGCTGCGCACGCCCGTGTGCTGGGCCCAGGCGACACCGGCGATGGTGGTGGGGCCCGCGGGCACGGCACGGTCGATGCGCGGGGTGTCGATGCGGCTCGACAGCTTGATCGGCGCCTTCGGGCTGTATCCGCGCGGCGTCCAGTACGCCTGATCCGCGGCGAAGGTGGTGACCTTCAGCTCGGTGAGCCACTTGGTCGCCGAGACGTAACCGTACAACCCGGGTACCACCATCCGGACGGGGAAGCCGTGCTCGAGCGGGAGCGGCTCCCCGTTCATCCCGACCGCGAGGATGGCGTCCCTGCCGGGATCGGTGAGCGCCTCCAGGGGCGTGCTCGCCGTGAAGCCGTCGATGCTGCGGGAGAGCACCATGTCGGCGCCGCGGCGCGGCCGGGTGAGCGCGAGCACGTCCCGCACCGGCACGCCCAGCCAGCGTGCCGAGCCGACGAGGTTGCCCCCGACCTCGTTCGAGACGCACGTCATCGTGATCGAGTACTCGTGCAGGCCCATCCGGAGCAGATCGTCGAAGCTCAGCCGCACCGGCTCGGCCACCATCCCGTCGATCGCGAGCCGCCACGTGCCCGGGTCGACCGAGGGCACCGTCAGCGCCGTGTCCACGCGGTAGAAGTCGCGGTTCGCCGTGAACAGCGGGCTGATCCCCGGCACGTCGAGCGAGGCGCCGTCCGGGATGCGGACCCGCGACCGCGGCGCGGGCAGCCGGAGCGCCGCGCGCACCGCGGCGATCGACGAGGTCGCGGCGGAGCCGAACAGCGAGCCCGCTCCCACGACCGCGGCGCCGACCCCTCCGGCGACGAGTGCGATGAGGAACCGCCGCCGGTCCAGCGGGGACCGGGCGTCCGTCGCCGCGGCCGGCCGCCACGCGCACAGCCGGTCGACCAGGAGCACGAGCGACGCAGCACCGGCGAGCGCACCGAGCGTGGACGGGAGGAAGGCGAGCCCTCCTGCGCCCGCTCGGGTGACGGTGGCGGCCACCGCCGCGACGCCCGCGAGCAGCAGGAGGACCGCTCCCGCGAACCGCCGAACGCGTTCGAGGATCCCCGCCAGAACCGCGCCGACCAGCACCGCGACACCGAGGCTCGCGAGCAGGAACAGCTTGTCGTTCGACCCGAACAGCTGGATGGCGAGCTCCTTCGCCGGGCGCGGCACGATGTCGATCACGAACGATCCGACCGCGAGCACCGGGCCGGCATCGTTCGCGACGAGCACGGCGACCAGCTCCGCGACAGCGAGGAACACGCCAGCGCTCACCACTCCCGCGGCGGCGGCCCAGGCGTACGTGACCGTTCTGCGTCTCATGTCCTCTCTTCGCGACGGGCGCCGGGATCGGATTGCGTTCCGACCGAATCCGGAATCCGACCAATCCGATCGGCGCGTGCCGCCGAACCCCAGTCGACGGCCGCAGTTGCGGCCGCGCGTTCCGGATCACGTCCGAAGGAGAAATCATGCGCACCACCAAGCTCCACGCCGCGGCGTTCGGCGTCCTCGCTGCCGCCGCCCTCGCCCTCACCGCCTGCTCGTCGGGCGCCGGATCCTCGTCCACCGACACCGGGAAGGCGATGACGTCGCCCTCCCCGTCGGCGAGCGCATCCATGGATCCCGCGGCCGATCTCGTCGGCCCGGGCTGCGCCGCCTACGCGAAGCAAGTGCCGTCCGGCTCCGGCTCGGTCGCCGGCATGGCGGAGGACCCGGTGGCGACCGCCGCGAGCAACAACCCGCTGCTCACCACCCTGGTGGCCGCGGTCTCCGGCAAGCTCAACCCGAAGGTGAACCTGGTCGACACCCTCAATGGCGGGCAATTCACGGTCTTCGCACCCGTCGACGACGCGTTCAAGAAGATCGACGCCGCCACGATCGACTCGCTCAAGACCGACGCCGGCGCCGCGACGCTGACGAAGATCCTGACGTACCACGTCGTTCCGGGCCAGATCGCGCCGAAGGACATCGTCGGCACCCACAAGACGGTCGAGGGCGGCGAGGTCACGGTGACCGGCTCTGGCGACAGCCTGAAGGTGAACGACGCGAATGTCATCTGCGGCGGCGTCCACACGGCCAACGCGACGGTCTACCTCATCGACAGCGTGCTGATGCCGGCGAAGTAGTCACACCTCCGCGCCGGCCCGCATCCATACGCGGCCCTGGGCGCGCAGGCCGAGCGTCACGGCCCGCGCGCCCAGGTAGCCGAAGGCGAAGGCGGCCGTGAGTGCGGCGAGGCCCGCAGCGTCGTGAGAGCCCCACGCGACCACGGCGATCGCGAGCGGCACGAACACGGCGACATTGACGACGCCGGTGAGCGCGAGGTAGCGGGCGTCCCCGGCCCCGATCAGCACACCGTCGAGCACGAAGACATAGCCGCCGAGGGGAGCGCTCACGCCGATGATGGCGATGGCGGCCGGCAGCAGCGCCGCGACGGATGCGTCGCTGGTGAACAGCCCGGCGGCGACCGGACTCAGGGCGAGCGTGACGACGCCGAGCGCGGCACCGGCGCCGATCCCCCACTGGACGCAGCGGCGGAGCACCTCGCGGACGTCGTCCAGTTCGCCGGCGCCCAGCCCCTTCCCGACGAGCGCCTGCGCCGCGATCGCGAGGGCATCGAGCGCGAAGGCCAGAGTGGCGAAGACCGTCATCGTGACCTGGAAGGCGGCGAGCTCGTCCGGTCCGAGCCGGGTCGCGGCGAACACCGCGAGCAGCATCGCGGCCCGCAGGCTGGCCGTGCGCAGGAGCAGCCAGCCGCCGGCGCGGGCGGTGCGGCCGATACCGGCGTGATGCGGCAGCAACGGCGCCCCGGCCCGGCGGGCGTGACGGGCGACGATCGCGACGTAGACGAGGACCATCCCCCACTGCGCGACGACCGTGCCGAGCGCGGAGCCGGCGATGCCGAGCCGCATCCCGTAGATGAAGACGACGTTCAGCAGGATGTTCGCCGCGAATCCCGCGACGGCGACCGCCAGCGGCGTCCGGGTGTCCTGCAGGCCGCGCAGCAGGCCGGTCGCGGCGAACACGAGCAGCATCGCCGGCAGGCCGAGCATCGAGATCGTGAGGTAGACGGCTGCCTGTGCAGTGACCGCCGCGGAGGCGCCGAACAGGCCGACGAGGAACGGAGCGGCGAACCAGCCGGCCACGGCCAGGACGATGCCGAGGCCGAGGGCCAGCCAGCAACCGTCCACACCGGCGGCCACGGCTCCCCGCTCGTCGCCCGCGCCCAGCCGGCGCGCGACGGCGGGCGTGGTGGAGTAGGCGAGGAAGACCATGAGCCCGACGATCGTCTGCAGCACGGCGCTGGCGATCCCGAGGCCGGCGAGCGGCGCGACGCCGAGGTGCCCGACGAGCGCGGAGTCGGCGAGAAGGAACACCGGCTCGGCGACGAGAGCGCCGAGCGCGGGCACGGCGAGCCGCAGGATCTCCCGGTCGAGGGGACGCTTCGTGCGTCCGACGAGGGGCACCTTGTTGTCGCTTTCGGGTCGCGAAAGTGACAACTACGTGCCCTTCGGCGGGGTGGCGGGGGCCGCGGTGGTGTTGCCCTGGTGGAAGACGCTCGTGAACGAGGAGGGCCGCGCGGCGGTGCCCTCCAGCATCTCGACGACCGCCCTGCCTGCGGCGCGTCCCTTGTCGACCGCGGGCTGCACGAGCGTCGTCAGGTCGTACGGCCAGAGGCCGTCGACGCGCACACCGTCGAACCCGACCACGCTGAGATCCGCGGGCACCTCGAGACCCAGCTCCTCAGCGGCGCGGATCACGCCGGCGGCGAGCAGGTCGCTCTGCGCGATGATCGCGGTGGGCCGGTGGGCCGGATCCGACAGCAGCGCGGTGCCGGCGATGCGGCCCTCCTCCACGAACGAGCCGCGCGTGATCCAGCCGCCCGCGCCCGGGAAGACATCGTGCGCTCCGGCCAGCCGGTCGAGCGCGGTGGTGGAGGACGCCGACGCGAGGGCAGCCGGGGCGAGCGGGCCGCGCGCGCGATCCCTGGTCAGCGAGAGGGTGACGACCGCGACGTCCCGATGGCCGAGGTCGTGGAGGTGCTGCGCGGCGATCCGGGACGCCTCCCGGTTGTCCTGTCCGATCGTGAGCACATCGTCGGCCGGGTCGCCCTCGATGGCGACCAGGGGGATGCCGCGCTGGCGCAGGGCGGCGACCGACTCGTCCAGCCGCGGGCTGCAGCCGATCAGCACCACGGCGTCCATCGGGGCGTCCTCCACCCGCTGGGCGGCGTCGCCCGCGTCGGTGAGGATGAGGAGGCCGGCGTCCACCGCGGCGATCTCCTCGGCGATGCCGTCGAGCAGCGCGATCTTGATCGGGTCGCGGAACGCGTCGCGCACGCGTTCCTCCATCACGACACCCACGATCCCGGACCGGCCGCGGCGCAGCGATCGCGCCCGCGGGTCGGGCCCGGCGTAACCGAGCTGCTTCGCCGCGGCGAGCACGCGCTCGCGGGTGGCGTCGGAGACCGGGCCCGTGCCCGAGAAGGCCAGGGAGGCGGTCGAGTTGGAGACGCCCGCCAGCTTGGCGACCGCGGCGAGCGTCGGCCGGGCGCTCGCGGAGACTGTGCTGCTGTCGTTCACGTGTGGTCGCTTAGTCGAATCGTTTCGATCGAAACGATTCGAGCGCCGAAACCGGCGCTCAGCCCCACCAGACCAGCTCACCAGACCAGCAGGATCGCCGATGTCACAGCCGACCCCGAACAGCACCCGCAGCCGCCGCGAACTGAGCGCCTGGCGCAACGCCGTCTTCGTCATCTTCATTCTGAGCGGGCTCGCACTGGCCACCTGGGTGGCGCGCATCCCCGGCGTCCGCGACGACCTCGGCCTCGGCACCGACCCGTCGTCCGTCGGCCTGCTCATCCTCGGGATGTCCGTGGGCGCGATCGTCGGCCTCACCGTCTCCTCGCCGCTGCTGGTGCGCTTCGGCCCGCACAAGGGCATGGTCGGCGGCCTCGTGATCGTCGCGGTCGGAACGGCGCTGATCGGCGTCGGCTCGACCGTGCTGCACGCCGTCCCGCTCGTGGCGATCGGCCTCATCCTGCTCGGCTTCGGCAACGGGATGGTCGACGTGATGATGAACGTCGAAGGCACGGCGGTGGAGCGCGAGATCGGCAAGACGCTGATGCCGCTCATGCACGCCTGCTTCAGCCTCGGAACCGTGATCGGCGCGGGACTCGGCGCCGCGGCCGCCGCGCTGCACGTCGCGGTGGTCTGGCACCTGGGGCTGGTCGCGGTGGCGGTCGTCGTCGCCGCGGTGATCGCCATCCGCTTCATCCCGCGCGAGGCTGAGCTCGGCGACGAGGCGGAGGAGAAGCCGCGCGTGCCGTTCGGTCAGCGCATGCGCACCGCGCTCGCGGTGTGGGCGGACTGGCGCCTCATCCTGATCGGCGTCGTCATGCTCGGCATGGCGTTCGGCGAGGGATCGGCGAACGACTGGGTGGCGCTGGCGGTCGTCGACGGGCACGGCCAGTCGAACTCGACCGGCGCCATCGTGTTCGGCTGCTTCGTCGCGGCCATGACGGTCGGGCGCGTGCTGGGCGGCCCCGTCGTCGACAGGATCGGCAGGGTCGCCGCCATCCGGATCACCGCGGGGATGGGCGTGATCGGCCTGCTGCTGTTCATCCTCGGCGGCCCGATGTGGGTGGTCGTCCTCGGCACGGTCCTCTGGGGCCTCGGCGTCTCGCTCGGCTTCCCGCTCGGGATGTCGGCGGCGGCCGACGGGTCCACCAACACGGCTGCGCGCGTCTCGGCCGTCGCGATCATCGGCTACTGCGCCTTCCTCGTCGGGCCGCCGCTGATCGGCTTCCTCGGCAAGGAGTTCGGCATCCTGCACGCGCTGTTCCTCATCCTCGCCCTGCTCGTCGCGAGCCTGCTCGCCGCCCCGGCGGTGCGCCCCGTGAAGCGCGAGGAGCCGGTCGCCGAACCCGCCTGACCTGCCTGACCCGCCCACTGTGCCCGTTCGGAACGGCTGTCCCTGCGCGAGCAGGGGGCGAATGTCCCGAACGGGCACAGTCGCGGGTTAGAGGAAGACCAGGCAGACGGGGGTCGGGACCGGGTTGGCGCTCAGCGGGGTGAGGGCGCGGCCGGCGGGGTCGAAGGCGAAGACCGTCACCTGCCGGCCGTCCTGGCAGGCGACCAGGACGCGGTCGCCCTCCGGCGACAGCACGAGGTCACGCGGGGTCGCACCGCCGGCGGGCACTGCCGAGACGAAGGCGACGCGGGATGCCGCGGCGTCGAAGGCGAACACGGCGACCGTGTCGTCGCCGCGGTTGGTCACCAGCACCGTCCCGCCGTCCGCCGAGACGCGCACCGCAGCGGACAGGTTCGGTCCGTCCGCGCCGGGCGAGCGGGTGGAGACGCTGTGCGCGCGGACGAAGCGGTCGCCGTCGCGGCGCAGCACGTCGAGCGTGCTGTCCAGCTCGTTCACGAGCAGGGCGTGGCGCCCGTCCGGGTGGAAGGCGAGGTGGCGCGGCCCCGATGCGCCGGTGACGACCGTCGCCTCCGGGCGGAGGGCGAGCGCGCCGTCCTCCGACAGCGCGTACCAGCGGACCTCGCCCAGGCCGAGGTCGACCACGACGACGTCGCCCGTGACCGGGTCGACGCTCAGCTGGTGGACGTGCGGGGCGTCCTGCCGCGCCGGGTCCGGCCCGTGGCCCTCATGCTGCACGAACGCCGTGCGCTCGCCGAGCGTCCCGTCCGCCGCGATCGCGTAGACCGAGACCGTCCCGCTTCCGTAGGTGCCGGTGAGCAGGAAGCGGCCGGACGGGTGCACGACGACGTGGGCGGGCGAGTCGCCGCCCGCCGAGTCGACCCCGCGCGGGTAGAGGCCGCCGTCGCGGAGCTCGATGGTCGCGACGGCGCCGTCCGGACCGGTCTCCTCGACCGCGTAGACGTGCCCGCCGCCCGGTGCGACGGCCAGCCACGATGGGTTCCGCAGCGGCACCTCCAGCCGCGCCTCCGACAGCCGGGTGCCGTCGAAGGTCGCGGAGAGCAGCCCGGGTGCGATCCCGTCCACGTGCGGGAGACGCTCGGTGTACGTGCCGATGAGGAGGCGGTGGTCCATGGGCCCATCCTGGCAGGACCGTCCGACGCCGGGCGTGCGGGGCGACACCGTACACTTGTCCGGTGCGCCTCGTGATTGCCAACTGCTCCGTCGACTACGCTGGCCGGCTGAGCGCTCACCTGCCGCTGGCCAGACGGCTGCTCATGCTCAAGGCGGACGGCAGCCTGCTCGTGCACTCCGACGGCGGCTCCTACAAGCCGCTCAACTGGATGAGCCCGCCGTGCACCCTCACGGTCGACGAGCCCGACGAGCTGCAGCGCGAGGCCGGCATCACCCAGGTCTGGCGCGTCACCCAGGCGAAGACCGCCGACATGCTCGTCGTGTCCATCCACGAGGTGTTCAGCGACACCGCGCACGAGCTCGGCATCGACCCCGGCCTGCAGAAGGACGGCGTTGAGGCGCACCTGCAGAAGCTGCTGGCCGAGCAGATCCACCTGCTCGGCGACGGCCATGTGCTGGTCCGCCGCGAGTACATGACCGCGATCGGGCCGGTCGACATCCTGGCGAGGGACGCAGGCGGCGCCTCGGTCGCGGTGGAGCTCAAGCGCCGCGGCGACATCGACGGCGTCGAGCAGCTCACCCGCTACCTGGAGCTGATGAACAGGGACCCGCTGCTGGCGCCGGTGACCGGGGTGTTCGCCGCGCAGGAGATCAAGCCTCAGGCGCGCACGCTGGCCGAGGACCGCGGCATCCGCTGCCTGGTGCTCGACTACGACGCGATGCGCGGGCTGGACGACAGCGATTCGAGGCTGTTCTGATGCCGGCGCCGCAGGGACGCTTCCCGCAGAGCTACGAGAACGGACCGGTCCGCAAGGCCCTGGCCGCCATCTCCGCCGAGCCGACGATCGAGAACCTGGATGCGCTGCTCGCGGCCGCGACGAAGGGCGGGCTGGTGGTCGACGTCACCGGGTCGAGCGCCGACGACGTCCGGCTGCGCACGATCAGCTCCACCACCGGGGAGGCCGTCCTCCCGCTCTTCACTTCGATGAAGGCGCTGCGCACGGCCGTCGGCGCCGCCTCCGGCACGGGCACCCGCGTGCAGGCGATCGTCGTGCCCGCCGTCGAAGCGCTCGGCTACATCCGCACCGCCGACTTCGTCGCCGTGCAGTTCGACCCCGGCGCCCCGCACACGATGGTCGTCGCCCGCTCGCACATCGAGTCCGCCCTCAGCGAGCGCTGAGCGGCCGTTCGGATACGCCACATATCATGGGACTGCTATGACCAACCCGACCCCGACGCCCACTGTCACCCGAACGTGGACGTGCATCCTCTTCGACCTCGACGGCACCCTCACCGACTCCGCGCCCGGCATCACCTCGTCGCTCGCCCGGACGTTCGAGGCCGTCGGCCTGCCCGTCCCCGCGCCCGCGCAGCTGGTGGAGTACGTCGGCCCGCCGCTGCTCGACTCCCTGCAGAGCATGGCGGGGATGGACGAGGCCGCCGCGCGCGACGCCCTCGCCGTCTACCGTGCCGACTACGCGCGGCACGGCGCGTTCGACAGCGCGGTCTTCCCCGGAATCCGCGGCCTCCTGCAGCGCCTGCACGCCGCGGGCATCCCGCTCGCCGTCGCCACCAGCAAGCCGGAGGCGCAGGCGGTGCGCATCCTCGAGCACTTCGGCCTCGCCGCGTACTTCGACGTGATCGCCGGAGCGACGGAGGACGAGAGCCGCAGCGCCAAGGCGGATGTGGTGGAGGAGGCGCTGCGCCGGCTCACCGAGCGCGGCTTCGACCTCGCGCACACCGTCATGGTCGGCGACCGCCAGTACGACGTCGAGGGAGCGGGCGAGCACGGCCTGCCGACCATCCTGGTCGAGTGGGGCTACGGCTCCCCCGCCGAGGCCGCCGGCGCGATCGCCGTCGTCCACTCCGCCGATCAGCTCAGCTCGCTGCTGCTCGGCTGAGACCACTCGCAGGCAGACCGGAGGGTCCACCGTCGGGGGTCGCGCAGTAGGCTGGAGTGTTGCACACCGCACCACATACAGCACTAGGAAGAAATATGCGCACAGCTAAGTCGATGATCGCCCCTGCCGCTCTCGTGGCGGCCCTGACAATCGCCTCGCTCGCCGGCTGCTCCGGCACCGGTTCGAACGCGAGCGACAGCCCGACCGCCGAGGCCACCACCGCGGCCTCCCAGTCGCTCCCCTCGGACTTCCCGAAGAGCGACGTGCCGATCATCCCCGGCACCATTCTTGTCGCCCGTGGCGACAAGGAGAACGGCTGGTCGGTCACGGTCCAGCCCGACAACAAGACCGGTTTCGCCGACGCCAAGGCCGCCCTCGAGAAGGCGGGCTACAAGGCGCAGGCGGGAGCCACCGACACCAAGGCCGTCTACACGAACGATAAGTACACGGTCGCCGTCGGCACGCCCGGCGTCTCGGTGACCTACCTCGTCACCGCCAACTGACGCCCCGGCGCCCAGCGCCGCCGAGCACAGGGAAACCGTCGCGATCGAGCTCGATTCGCGGCGGTTTTCCTGTGCTCGGCGGCCTCACGCGTCGATGATGCGGACCAGCTCGTCGATGAACGCGGTGAAGGTGTCCGCCCTGCGGATCAGGCCGAGCACCGCCTCCCGGTCCGAGAACACCTCGACGAACTGGTCGAAGACGGTCTGGAAGGCCGCGCGGCCGCCGGCGGAGAACGCGATGAACGCGATCACGTTGACGCGGGCGTCCCCCCAGTCCATCGCGGTGTCGTTGACGACGATCGCGATGGCGGTGCGCCTGGCGCTCATCGTCATCGCGTGCGGCACCGCGAGCGAGTCGGTGAACGCCGTCGACGACATCTGCTCGCGCTCGATGGACTGGGCGACGTAGTCGGCGTCGATCGCCCCCGCCTGGATCATCCGGTCGCCCAGCGCGCGGATCATCGTGATCGCGTCCCGCGCGTAGAAGTTGCGCAGGAACAGGCTCTCGTCGAAGTACTCCAGCAGCTCGCTCTTGATCGCCGCCCTGCGCCGCTGACGACGGATGCGCGCGACCGACTGGCGGATGTGCTCGACGTCGGTCTCGGTCAGGAACGGCTGCACGATGATCGCGTTCTCGCGCCTGCCCCGCGGGTCGATCGTGGTCAGCACGAGGTCCGCGTCGATGCGCGACCAGTCCGCGTCCGCCGTGGTGATCACGCTGGTGATGTCCAGCTCGTCGCCGAGCGCGCTCTCCAGGCGCTCGCGGAGCAGGATGTGCATGTCGTAGTAGTTCGGGCAGACGACGGCGCAGGTGACCGCGTCCCTTCGCCGCGACTGCTGCTCCAGGTAGGCGCCGACGTGCATCGCGATGTACGCGATCTCGTCGTCGTTGACCTCGATGCCCTCCGCGGACTGCAGCCGGCTGGCGATGTAGACCGCCAGCTCGTAGATCATCGGGTAGGAGCTCTTGATCGACCGGGTGAGCGGGTTGCGCGAGTAGGTCTTCTCGTGGGCACGCGCCACCAGGTTCTGCACGTGCAGCGTCAGCCGGACGATGAAGTTCTCGTCGCGCAGATCCACCAGGTACTCGGCGGAGGCGCGGGAGACGATGCCGCGCACGACCGCCAGGTCCTCCTCGCTGACGAACTCCTCCACCGTGTCGCTGCCGGCGCCGGGGGCGATCACCCTCGTGCGCATCAGGATGGCGAGGTAGCGAAGCTCCGTGGCGTCCAGCTCCACGTCGAAGTGGGTGCGGATGAGTCCGCCGAGATCGTCCGCGAGCGAACGGATGGTGTCGCTGACCCCCGGGTCGCCCGCCGCGGGAAGCACCCGGTCCTTCGCCACCCGGTCCAGGGCGACGGCCATGTGCAGCAGCACGTCGTTGATGCCGTACTCGTTGACGAAGAACCCGCGCGCGTCGAGCATCGCGACGAGGTCGGCCTTGAACTCGCTGAGGCCCGTGGATGCGAACGCCTCCTGGATGCGCGCGACGTCGACGACGCTCTGCCGCATCTCGTCGCGGAACAGCCGGCTGATCAGCTTGCGCCTGGCGATCTCCGGGCCGGCCAGCCGCGCGACCGGCCCCTGCCGCTCCAGCGTCAGCTCGGTGCCGGAGAGCAGCCCGCGCATCCGCGTGAGGTCGGACTCGATCGTGGACTCGGACACGAACAGGCTGTCGGCGGTCTCGTAGACGTCGACGCCGTCCGGCTCGTCGAGCAGCCGGCGGGCCAGGAAGACGAGCCGCTCCTGCGGCGAGCCGGCGTCCGCATCCTGGCCGGTGTCCGCGAGGAGCGCGGCGTAGGCGTCCGGTCGCACGCGGTAGCCGTTCGGGCCCGACTCGACCGCACCGCCGAGCGCGGCGACGTAGCTGCGGATGCTGCGGGTGGTCACCCCGAGGTCGTGTGCGAGCTCGGCGGCCGTCACCCAGGCAGCACGGCGCGAGAGGATGTCGAGCATCCTCGCCTGCTTCGCCGAGAGCGCCACCGGGGACCACCTTTCCGTACCGAGTCAACCACCCCGGGCCCCGCTGACGAGAGGTTTCCGCCCGGCTTTCCGCACCCCAGGAAGAAACGCTGCTGGAACCGGGCCGCGGGCGGGGGGAGCATGGCAGGCGATCCATCAGCTCCACTCGAAAGGCCAGGTCGATGAAGATCGTCGTCGTCTGCGGCGCGGGCGCCTCCAGCACGTTCGTTGCCGTCAAGCTGCGCAGCGCCGCCGCGGCGCGCGGGCTGCAGGCCGACGTGACGGCCGGGAGTGCGAGCCAGCTCACCTCGCTCGACGGGATCGACGTCGTGCTCGTCGGGGCCCACCTCGAGTCGTCCGTCCCCGGCCTGCGCGCCAGGGCCGCGGAGAGCGGGACCGCCATCGCGGTGCTTCCGCCCGTCTCGCCGGCCGCGCTCGACGGAGCGCGCGCGCTCGACCTGGCCCTCGAAGCGAAGGCGGCGGCACTATGAGAGCGGACGCCGTTCCACAGAGGGAACCGGCCGTCGACGGAACAGAAGGAGACAACCATCATGGCTGAGCGGATCATCACTGTCGGATCGAGCCACGGGCTGCACGCCCGACCGGCGAAGCTGTTCGTGGAGGCGGTGAACAACTCCGGCGCCGCGGTGCAGCTCTCGAAGGAGGGCGGCAAGAGCGTGGACGCCGGGAGCATCCTCGGAGTCATCTCGCTCGGCATCGACCACGGCGACAAGATCATCCTCACCACGGACGCGCCCAACGCCGACGCGGTGCTCGACGACCTGGCCGAGATCCTCGCCACGGACCACGACGCCTGATCATGAGCGACACGACGACGCAGCTGACCGGGGCCGGCATCGGCCAGGGGGTCGCGCTCGGGCGCGTGCTCCGGATGTCCGACCCGCTCCCCGAGCCCGCCGACGAGGCGAGCACCCGCACGCCGGAGGAGGAGAAGGCGCGCGTGACCCAGGCCGTCGCGGCGGTCGGGGCCGACCTGCGCGCCAGGGCCGCCACCGTGTCCGGCGTCGCCGCCGACGTGCTCGAGGCGCAGTCGATGATGGCGGAGGACTCGACCCTCGCCGACGACGTCGCCTCGCGCATCGACGGCGGCAAGACCGCCGAGCGCGCGGTCTACGAGGGCTTCGCGGTGTTCCGCGACATGCTCATCGGACTCGGCGGCTACATGGGCGAGCGCGCCACCGACCTCGACGACGTGGCGCAGCGGGTGATCGCCGCGCTGGAGGGGCGCCCGGCTCCCGGCGTCCCCGAGTCGGACGAGCCGTACGTCCTGGTCGCCCGCGACCTGGCCCCCGCCGACACCGCCCTGCTCGACCTGACGAAGGTGCTCGGCCTGGTCACCAGCGAGGGCGGCCCGACCTCGCACACCGCCATCCTCGCCCGCGAGAAGGCGATCGTCGCGATCGTCGGCGTCGCGGGGGCGGAGGCCCTGGCCGACGGCACAGAGGTCGTCGTCGACGCGGCCGCCGGGACCGTGACCATCGCCCCGGACGCCGACCAGCGCGCCGACGCCGAGCGCCGCATCGCCGACCGCGCCGCCGCGCTCTCCGGCGGCCTGGAGCCCGGCGCGCTCGCGGACGGCACGAGCATCCCGCTGCTGGCGAACCTCGGCTCGGCCGACGGCGCGGAGAAGGCGCTCGCGGCCGGAGCGGAGGGGGTAGGCCTGTTCCGCACCGAGTTCCTGTTCCTGGATGCGCGGATGGCGCCGACCGTCGAGCAGCAGCGCGAGCAGTACGTCGCACTGCTGCAGGCCTTCCCCGGCATGAAGGTCGTGGTCCGCGTGCTCGATGCCGGAGCCGACAAGCCGCTCGAGTTCCTCAACGACGCGCACGAGGACAACCCGGCGCTCGGCCTCCGCGGCCTGCGCGCGCTGCGCGCCAACGAGGACATCCTGCGCGAGCAGCTGACCGCCCTCGCCGAGGCGGACGCCGCGACAGAGGCCGACCTCTGGGTGATGGCGCCGATGGTGGCCACCGTCGAGGAGACCAGGTACTTCGTCCGGCTCGCGACCGAGTTCGGGCTCAAGACCGTCGGCGTGATGGTGGAGGTCCCTTCCGCCGCTCTGCTCGCCGACCGGGTGCTCGAAGAGGCGGCGTTCGCCTCCATCGGCACCAACGACCTCACGCAGTACACGCTCGCGGCCGACCGCCTGCTCGGCTCGGTCGCCGGCTTCCAGGACCCGTGGCACCCCGCCGTCCTCCGCCTCATCGGCGACGTCGGCGCGGCGGGCGCGGCGAAGGGAAAGCCGGTCGGGATCTGCGGCGAGGCGGCGGCGGACCCTCTGCTCGCGGTGGTGCTCGTCGGACTCGGCGCGACCACCCTCTCGATGTCGCCGGCGGCGATCGCCGACGTGCGGCTCTCCCTCACCCGTTACACCCTCGACCAGGCACGCGTCCTGGCCGAGGCAGCCCTGGCCGCCGACGGTGCGGCCGAAGCCCGGGATGCGGTCCGCGCGGCCGCGGCCCGGTTCACCCCCTAACCCGGGTAGCCCTTACCCCGACAAGAAACGAGGCCCCAACATGACATCGGCGACAGCGACGACGCCGAGGAAGCCCGGAGGCGCACGCGTTCACGTGCAGCGCTTCGGCACGTTCCTCTCGAACATGGTCATGCCGAACATCCCCGCGTTCATCGCGTGGGGGTTCATCACGGCCCTGTTCATCGCCACCGGCTGGCTGCAGAACACCGGCTGGGCGATCAACGGCATCCTCGGCGGATTCGGCGACCAGGCCCAAATCGGCTGGCACGGAGCCGCGACGGTGCTGGCGCAGGATGCGAACGGGCACACCTTCGAGCAGTACGTCGGTCTCGTCAGCCCGATGATCACGTACCTGCTGCCGCTGCTCATCGCGAACACCGGAGGCCGGATGGTCTACGGCGTGCGCGGCGGCGTCGTCGGCACGATCGCGACGATGGGTGTCATCGTGGGCTCGACCATCCCGATGTTCATCGGCGCCATGATCCTCGGCCCGCTCGGCGCCTGGGTGATGAAGAAGGTCGACGCGATCTGGGACGGCAAGATCAAGGCCGGCTTCGAGATGCTGGTCAACAACTTCTCGGCCGGAATCGTCGGCATGCTGCTCTCGATCGGCGCGTTCTTCGGCATCGCCCCGATCGTCGAGTGGCTGAGCTCGGTGCTCGGCGGGGCGGTCGACTGGCTGGTGTCGGTGCACCTGCTGCCGTTGGCCAGCATCCTGATCGAGCCGGGCAAGGTGCTGTTCCTCAACAACGCCATCAACCACGGCGTGCTCACCCCGCTCGGCGTCGAGCAGGCGCAGCAGACCGGCAAGTCGATCCTGTTCCTGCTGGAGGCCAACCCCGGTCCCGGCTTCGGCATCCTGATCGCGTACTCGATCTTCGGCCTCGGCGTCGCCAAGGCGAGCGCCCCAGGCGCCGCGCTGATCCAGTTCGTCGGCGGCATCCACGAGATCTACTTCCCGTACGTGCTGATGAAGCCGGCCATCATCATCGCGGCCATCCTCGGTGGCATGACCGGCATCGCCACCAACGTGACGTTCAACTCGGGCCTGCGCGCCCCGGCCTCCCCCGGATCGATCATCGCCGTGCTGCTGCAGACCCCTGCCGACAGCTTCGTCGGCGTCATCCTCTCGGTGGTGCTCGCCGCAACGGTCTCCTTCATCGTGGCGTCGATCATCCTGCGGGCCAGCCGCAAGCGCGACCTCGCCGCCGGCAACGCCGGCGACCTGTCCGCCGCCGTCGCGCAGACCGAGGCGAACAAGGGCAAGGAGTCCTCGATCCTCGAGGGCCTGGTCAACGAGGGCGAGCACGACGCGGGTGACGCGCAGGGCGACGGCACCGACCGGCTGGTGCGCAACATCGTGTTCGCGTGCGACGCTGGGATGGGCTCGAGCGCGATGGGCGCGTCCGTGCTGCGCAACAAGATCAAGAAGGCGGGCGTCGAGGGGGTCACGGTGACGAACCAGGCCATCGCGAACCTGGACGGCACGGCCGACCTGGTCATCACGCAGCGCGAGCTGACCGACCGCGCCAAGGGACAGTCGCCGAACTCGCTGCACGTCTCGGTCGACAACTTCATGAACAGCCCGAAGTACGACGAGGTCGTCGACCTGGTCGCCAAGCAGAACACCACGGAGGATGCTGCCAAATGACCGACACGATTCTCGACCGGGCGAACGTCGTGGCCGCGGGCACCGCGACCACGCGGGAGGACGCGATCCGGGAGGCGGGCGAGCTGCTGGTGGCAGCAGGCGCCGTGGCTCCGGGGTACGTCGACTCGATGCGGCAGCGTGAGGCCACCGTCTCCACCTTCATGGGGAACGGCCTCGCCATCCCGCACGGCACCAACGAGTCCAAGGACGAGATCAGGCGGTCTGCGCTCTCCTTCGTCCGCTACTCCTCGCCGCTCGACTGGGGCGGCGAGGAGGTGCGGTTCGTCGTCGGCATCGCCGGCCAGAACAACGAGCACCTGGAGATCCTGAGCAAGATCGCCATCCTGTTCTCCGAAGAGGACGACGTGGCGAAGCTCATCGAGGCGCCGGACGCCGACGCGCTGTTCGCGCTGCTGTCCGACGTCAACGACTAAGCGGGAGAGGGCATGAAGGCCGTCCATTTCGGGGCAGGGAACATCGGGCGCGGCTTCGTGGGGCTCCTGCTCCACGAGGCCGGGTACGAGGTGGTGTTCGCGGACGTCAACGCGGAGCTGATCGATGCGCTGGCGGCCGCGGACAGCTACCGCGTGCACCTGGTCGGCGACGAGTCGGAGACCAAGACGGTCACCGGCTTCCGCGCGATCAACAGCGCGAGCGACGAGGAGGCGCTCGTCGCCGAGATCGCGACCGCCGACGTCGTGACCACCGCGGTCGGCCCGCGCATCCTCCGCTTCGTCGCGCCGGTGATCGCGAAGGGTCTGGCCGCACGCGCGGCCGACGCGCCCCGCCTGGCCGTGATGGCGTGCGAGAACGCGATCGGCGCGACCGACCTGCTCGCGGCCGAGCTGATGGACGGCCTGCCCGACGACGACGCCAGGGAGGAGATCGCCTCCCGCGCCGTGTTCGCCAACACCGCCGTCGACAGGATCGTGCCCGCCCAGGACCCGGGCGCCGGCATCGACGTGACGGTGGAGACCTTCTACGAGTGGGTCGTCGACCGCAGCCCGTTCGCGGGTGACGTGCCGGACATCCCCGGAGCGCACTTCGCCGACTCGCTCGGGCCGTACATCGAGCGCAAGCTGTTCACCGTGAACACAGGCCACGCGACGGTGGCGTACACGGGCTACCTGGAGGGCGTCGCGACGATCAGCGAGGCGATCGCCCTGCCCGCCGTCCTCGCGGCCGTCGAGGCGGCGCTCGAGGAGACGTCCGCCGCCCTCTCGGCCAAGCACGGCCTGGACGCGGACGAGCTGGCCGCGTACCGGGCGAAGATCCTGAACCGGTTCCGGAACCCGCACCTGGTGGACGAGGTGACCCGCGTCGGTCGCGAGCCGCTGCGGAAGCTCGGCCGCAACGACCGGTTCATCGGGCCCGCCTCGGACTACGCGCAGTACGTCGGCGGCGTGCCGGAGGGCATTCTGTTCGCCGTGTCCGCCGCCCTGCGCTTCGACGCAGCGAACGACACCCAGGCGATCGAGCTGCAGCAGCTGCTCGACGAGGCGTCGGCCGAGGCGATCGTGAGCGAGGTCATGGGCGTGGAGCCGGGCGAGGCGCTGTTCGAGGAGCTCGTGGAGGTCGTGCGCGGCGCCCAGGCCTGACCGGGCTCAGCGCGCGACGATCGCGGCCCCAGGATCGAGGCACCAGGCGAGCACGGACGGCCACTCGCCGTAGCCGGCGGTCCGCTCCAGGTGTCCGCCGCCCGGGATCGTGACCACCGGGATCCCCAGGGGCGCGCCGAACGCGCGCTCGGCGCCCTCCGGGCAGTACGGATCGGCGTCGGACGCGACGATCAGCGCCCCGTCCGGCCGGCTGACCGGGAGCTGCGCGAACGCCGCGATCTCCGCGTGGCCGGACACGAAGCCGGGGGACGGCGGTGCGACCAGCAGCACGCGCTCGACAGCGGCCTCCCGCGGCCGAGCGCCCAGCCAGAGCAGACAGGCGAGGCTGTGGCAGAGAACGGTCACCCGGGCGCCATCCGCCGCCGCCTCCCGCAGCGCCTCGGCGGCCGCGGCGCGCCAGGCGTCGACGTCCGGCGTCGCCGCCTCCGGCAGCTGCGGGTAGACGACGCGCTCGCCGCGCTCCCGCAGCGCGGCGGCCAACTCGTACTGCCAGTGCCCGGGCGGGCGGTGGTTGTCCCAGCCGTGCAGGATCAGGAAGGCGCGCATGCGGTCGAGCGTAGCGCCCGGCCGGGGACGGCCTCCGTCCTGACACCGTCCGCGACCACCGCCTCCCCCGCCACGAACACCCATGGGATGCCCGCCGGCTGAAGCCGCGGCTCGTCGAACGTCGCGCGGTCGGCGACGGCGTCCGGGTCGAACAGCACCAGGTCCGCGACCAGGCCGGCCGCGATGCGCCCGCGGTCGGCGAGGCCGAGGCGGGCGGCCGGCCGCGCGGACAGGTGCACAATCGCGTCCTCGAGCGTCAGCACGCCCTCCTCGCGGACGTAGCGGCCCAGGTAGCGCGCGAACGTACCCCAGGCGCGGGGATGCGGCTTGCCGCCGACGAGGATGCCGTCGCTGCCGCCCGTGTGCGCGGGGTGCCGCATGATGGCGCGCACGTTGTCCTCGTCGCCCACGTGCTGCAGGATGCTGGTGCCCAGCCGGTCGGCGATCAGCAACTCGACGTACACCTCCGCCGGGGGCCGGTGCTCCGCGAGCGCGAGCTCGTCGACGGTGCGGCCGACGCGGTCCGCGAGCGCCGCGTTCCGCACTCCGGCGATCTCGATCGTTCGCCACTCGACGGGCACCCCGTGGCAGCCGTCGCTGCCGGTGACCTCCAGCTCGTGCGCGATCCGTCGCCGTGCGGCCCGGTCGGCGAGGCGCGCGAGGACCGCGTCCGGGCCGCCCGCCGACGCCCAGCCGGGCAGCAGAGCCGCCAGCGTGGTCGAGCCGGGCAGGTACGGGTAGGAGTCGACGGTCAGGTCGATCCCGCGGGCGATCGCGTCGTCCACGAGGGCGAGCAGCTCGGCCGCCCTGCCGCGGTTGACCGCGAAGTTCATGGTGGCGTGCGTGAGATGCAGGGCGCATCCGGAGCGCGTCGCGACCTCCACCATCTCGGCGTACGCGGCGAGCGCCCCGGACCCGTACGAGCGCTGGTGCGGCGCGTAGAACCCGCCGTGCCTGGCGACGATCTCGCAGAGTGCGACGAGCTCGTCCGTGTCCGCGTACATCCCCGGCGCGTAGGTGAGGCCGCTTGACATGCCGAACGCGCCGTCGCGCATCCCGCGCTCGACGATCGCGCGCATGGCGGCGACCTCCGCCGGCGCGGCCGGGCGGTAGTCCGCGCCGACGACGTCGAGCCGGACGGTGCCCTGCGGGACCAGCGCGGCCACGTTCGTCGCGGTGCCCCGCCGGTCGACCTCCGCCAGGTAGCCGGCGATCGTCGGCCACCCGGGCTCGACGCCGTCCGGGATGCCGTTCCAGCCGGCCAGCTGCTCGCGGAGAACCTCCGCGGCAGCCGCCGTCGCGGGGGCATAGGAGAGCCCGTCCTGCCCGACGACCTCGGTCGTCACGCCCTGGCCGACCTTCGCCAGGTGGGCCGGGTCGGTGAGCACGGCGAGGTCGGAGTGCGCGTGCATGTCGATGAACCCCGGCGCGAGCGCCAGTCCGACGGCATCGAGCGCCCGCGTTCCCGGCGCATCGATGCGCCCGGCGGCGACCCGCTCGATCCGGCCGGCCGCCAGCAGCACGTCCCCGGTGCGGCCGGGCCGCCCGCTTCCGTCCAGGATGCGGGCGCCGCGGATGAGCAGCCGTCCGGTCACCCTGCCGCGGCCTCTGCGAAGGCCCTGGCGTGCTCGGTGACGGCGGCCCAGTCCGCCGCGGCGATGTCGGCCTCGCCGACGACGCTGGACCCGGCGGTCACCGCGAGCGCGCCCGCGCGCATCCACTCGCCCGCGTTCGCGGCGTGCAAGCCCCCGGACGGCACGAACGGGACGTGCGGGAACGGGCCGCGCAGGTCCCTCAGGTACCCCGGCCCGACCAGCGAGGCGGGGAACACCTTCACGGCGGCCGCACCCAGCTCGACGGCGCGCATCACCTCGGTCGCGCTGAGCGCCCCGAGCAGGATCGGGACGCCCGCCTCGCGTGCCACCGCCGCCGCCCCCTCGCTGATCCCCGGCGTCACCAGGAACCGGGCGCCCGCCTCGATGGCGGAGGCCGCGGTGCGCGCGTCGGTCACCGTCCCGGCGCCGACCAGCGCCTCCGGCACCGCCGCCACCGCCTCGGCGATCACGGACTCCACGCCCGGCGTCGTGAAGGTGAACTCGACGACCGGGATGCCGCCCGCCACGAGGGCGCGGCACAGGCCGCCCGGATCGTCGATGCGCGGCGCCCGCACGACGACGAGCGCCCGGTGGGCACGAAGGGTGTCGACGAGCATCGCGCTCCTAACCGAAGGCCGTCTCGAGCAGGCCGATCACCCGCGGGTCGTCGGCGAGTGCGTCGTCGACCACCGCGAGCGCCCGCCACTTGTCGTACGTGGTGCACGGATGCGAGAGCCCGAACCGGATCACGTCTCCCACCCGCACCTCGGCGTCGTCCGGGAGGCTCACGAAGGTGTGCTGGTCGTTCATGGCGGTCACGACCGCGCCGGTGAGCGGTTCGGCGGCGCTCGCCCCGAGCGGGCGGACGGCCTGCGGCACCGGCAGCCCGTCGTCGTACGGCAGGTCGCGCTTGCCCGCATCCACGAGCGCCAGCCCGGGTTCGGGCCGCGAGACGACCGTCGCCCAGCCGTGGATCGCGGCGCGGAAGCCTTCTCCCCCGAGCCGGGAGAACGGGGTGATCCGGCTGTAGTAGCCGTCGTCGTGCGTGATGTACGCGCCGGAGCGCAGCACGACCTCGACGACGCGGCCCGACCGTGCCTCCGGGTCCCGGCGCGGCGCGAGCACCTCGACGACCTCGTCGAAGAAGGCGCTGCCGCCCGCGCTGAGCAGCACCGGCTGCCCCTCCGGGTAGAGGCTGGCGTCGGCGACGGCGTCGTGCAGAGTGAGCATCCCCTCCAGGTAGCGGCGGACCCTCGCCAGCGTCTCCGCCGACTCGTCGTGCGCGAGCGCGCCCTCGTAACCGGCGACCCCGGCCAGGCGCAGCACCGGGGAAGCGGCGACGGCGCGCGCGACGGCCAGCGCCGTCTCGACGTCCCTCGCCCCCGTCCGGGCGCCGGGCGCTCCCAGCTCGACCAGCACTCCGAGCGGAGCGGTCGCGCCGGCCGCGGCCAGGGCGTCCGTCATGATCTGCACGGCGCGCTCGGAGTCCGCCCAGACGGTCAGCCGTTCGGTGCGGTCGGAGAACGCGCGCAGCGCAGCCGGCTGCACGAGCTCGTTGGCGAGCAGCACCCGCGGGACGCCCCAGTCGAGCGCCACCGACGCCTGCCACGGCGTCGCGACGGTGATGCCCCAGGCCCCCGCCGCGAGCTGCCGCTCCCAGAGCGCGCGACTCATCGTGGTCTTGCCGTGCGGGGCGAGGGCGACACCGGCCGCCCGGCACCAGGCCGCCATCGTGTCGAGGTTGTGCCGGACGGCGTCCTCGCTCAGCGTGACCACCGGCGTCGGGAAAGTGTGCAGGGCGGGACGCGTCTCGGGCAGCGCCGCGACATCGGCGGCGGCGTACGAGAGCGGGACGGCTTTGAACTCTTCCATGAATCCTCATCGTTGCGCATGGTGCAACGCGCGTTGCAGTATCCGTGCGGTCCTGTCTAGCATAGGCCTCAGCCGCACGCGAAAGCAGGGACCGATGCCGACGAACGACGGGCTCATCGTCACCATCGGCGAGGCCATGATCGCCCTCTACCCCGAGGGACGCCACCCGCTCGCGGAGGCGCGCACGTTCGGCTCCGATGTCGGCGGCGCCGAGTTCAACGTCGCGACGACGCTCGCGCGCCTCGGGCTGCCGACCGCCTGGGTGTCCCGGCTCGGCGCCGACGGGTTCGGGGATCGCATCCTCGCGGTCGCGGCGGAGGCCGGCGTCGACACGGCTGCCGTCGAGCGGGACGCCGCCCGCAGCACCGGCCTCTACGTCAAGGAGCCGAGCGCCGGACCGGACGGGGTGCGCACCAGGATGCACTACTACCGCTCCGGCTCCGCGGCCTCGGCGATCGACGCCGCCCAGCTCGCCGCCGCACCGGCCGCCGGCCTGCTCGCCCGCGCGGCCATCGTGCACACCAGCGGCATCACGCCCGCGCTCTCGCCGACCGCGGCGGATGCCGTCGGGGGACTCCGCGCGGCGGTCGGCCCCGGCACGATCGTGAGCGTCGACCTCAACCTGCGTCCGCAGCTCTGGCGCGAGCGGGACACGGCTCCGCTCGACGCCCTGCTCGACGCAGCGGACCTGCTGCTGGTCGGCAGGGACGAAGCGCTCAGCCACTTCGGGAACGCCCAGGCGGCGGCCATCTTCGACGCACATCCCGGCCTCAGCACGATCGTCGTCAAGGACGAGGCGCACCGGGCCTCCGTCTACCGCAGCGACGGGCGGGAGACCCACGTGCCGTGCCTGACCGTCGAGGTCGTCGAGCCGGTGGGAGCGGGCGACGCATTCGCCGCCGGGTTCCTGGCCGGCATCGCCACGGGACGCGACGACGCCGTCGCCCTGCGCTTCGGCCACGTGCTCGCCGCGCTGGCGCTGATCGGGCACGGCGATCGGCCGCTCGCGGTGCCGACCCCCGCCGAGCGGGAGCGCATCGCCGCGGCCGCCGATGCCGAGTGGGCGGGCTGGCGCGTCCATCCCGGCGAGCTGCCGTGGCGGGACGGAGGCGCGTCGTGAGCCAGTCCCTCGCCCGCGCGCTCGATGTGCTCGACCTGGTGTCCCGCGGGGTTCGCACCCTGGACGCCCTGGCCGCCGAGGTCGGCGTGCACAAGTCCACCGTGCTCCGGCTGCTGCAGACCCTCGAGGAGCGCGGATTCGTCCGGCGCGACAGCGGCCACCGCTACCACGTCGGTCCGGCCGTCTTCGGCCTGGCCGCGACGGCCCTGGACGCGCAGGACGTGCGCGCTGCCGCCTCCCCCGCCCTGCGCGCGCTCGCCGCCGAGACCGGCCAGACGGTGCACCTGGCCACCTACCAGGACGGCGTCGTCAGCTACGTCGACAAGGTGGAGTCGCGCCAGCCGCTGCGGATGTACTCCCGGATCGGGCTGCCGGCGCCGCTGAACGCCACCGCGGTCGGCAAGGTGCTGCTGGCCGGCCTCGACGAGGACGAGCGGCGGCGGGTCGTCGCCGCGACGCCGTTCGAGCGCTTCACCGACCGTACCCTGACCACGCCGGAGTCGCTGCTCGACGAGGTGCGCCGCAGTGCCGAGCGCGGCTGGGCCGAGGACCACGAGGAGCACGAGACGTTCATGAACTGCGTCGGCGCGCCGGTCTACGGGCCGGACGGCCGGGTCGCCGCCGCGGTGTCCGTCTCGGTACCGAACGTGGTGCTCCCGTACCAGGACGTCCTCGCGCTCGTCCCCGCCCTGCTCGCCGCCACCGCGCGCATCTCCGCCGAGCTCGGCGGCAGCGCTCCCGTCGCCGCCCCCACATCCACGCAGGAAAGGACCACCGCATGACCGACCGCATCGCCGTCTCCACCGCCGACGCGCCCGCGCCCGCCCACACCTTCTCCCAGGGCGTCCGTCGCGGGCCGTTCCTGCAGGTCTCCGGGCAGGGACCCGTCGACCCGGCCACGAACGAGTACGTGCACGAGGGCGACGTCCGGGCGCAGACCGTCCGCACGCTCCAGAACGTCGAGGCCGTGCTCGCCGCCGGCGGCGCCGGCTTCGACGACGTGATGATGCTGCGCGTCTACCTGACGACGCGCGACGACTTCGCCGCCATGAACGAGGCGTACGGCGCCTTCCTCGGCGAGCGCGTCGCCTCCGGCGTCCTCCCGGCGCGCACCACGGTGTTCACCGGCCTGCCGCGCGCGGAGATGCTCGTGGAGATCGACGCGTTCGCCGTGCTCGCCTAGCGACGCACGCGCTCAGTGGGCTTCGTCGCCTCGATCAGGTGCCGCGACGAGGAGGCCACGAACGGTCCCTCGCGCCGGATGAGCTCGTGCAGGTCGCGCAGCCGGTCGCGGTAGGCGTCGACGGTGAAGCCGGGGACCCACCAGATCACCTTGCGCAGCAGGTACACCACGGCGGCGACGTCGAAGATCTCGATGCGGGTGCGCGCGACGCGCAGGTCGGCGATCTCCAGCCCGGCCGCCCGCGCCGCCGCCGTCTCGTCGTCGGGGTGCCTGCCGCGCCGCGCCTCCGGCTGAGGGCCGAGGAAGAACTCGATCAGCTCGAAGGCGCTCGCCGGCCCGACGTGCTGGGCGAGGTACGTGCCGCCCGGTGCCAGCACGCGCGCGATCTCCTCCCAGTGCACCGTCGCCGGGTGCCGGCTGGTCACCAGGTCGAACGCGCCGTCGGCGAACGGCAGCGGCGGCTCGTCCGCGTCGGCCACCACCACGACCCCGCGCGGGTGCAGCAAGCGGGTCGCCGCCTGCACGTTCGGCGGCCACGACTCCGTCGCGACGGCGGTCGGCGGGAACGCGCGCGCCTCGGCGAGCACCTCGCCGCCGCCGGTCTGGATGTCGAGGGATGCGCTCGCGCGCCCCAGCCGCTCGGAGAGCAGCCGCGCATAGCCCCACGGCGGCCGCTCCTCGGTGGCCCGGCCGTCCAGCCAGGAGAAATCCCACCCGGTCACGTCGGCGTTCTCGCCCAGGGCGATGAGCTCGTCGAAAGTCTCGGACATCCGCCCATCCTCGCATCCACGGCGGCCCCGGGTGCGAGTTCGCTGCGACCCGGTCTCGCGCCGGTATCCCGGTGGTACGTTTCGCATGTGAGCCGAATCGTCGCCGTGGCGCCCGTGCTTCCCGCCCGCAGCTACAGCCAGGGCGAGATCACCGCCGCCCTGCTCGCGATGATCACGAGCGACCCTTCCAGGCAGGCCGTGATGCGGCGCATCCACGCGTCCAGCGGCGTGGAGACGCGGAGCCTGGTGATGCCGCTGGAGCGCTACAGCTCGCTCGCCTCGTTCCGGGAGTCGAACGACTTCTTCATCGCCGAAGGCACCTCGCTCGCCGAGCGCGCGATCACGCAGGCGCTCGACTCCGCCGGCCTCTCTCCGCGGGATGTGGACTACCTGCTGTTCACCTCGGTCACCGGCATCGCCGCCCCGTCCATCGACGCGCAGCTGGTGCAGCGGCTCGGGATGCGGCCCGACGTCAAGCGGCTGCCGAGCTTCGGGCTCGGCTGCGTCGCCGGAGCCGCGGGGCTCGCGCGCGTGCACGACTACCTGGCCGGCCACCCGGACGAGGTGGCCGTGCTGCTCTCGGTGGAGTTGTGCTCGCTGACCGTGCAGGCGGCGGACGACTCGATGGCCAACATCGTCGCGAGCGGCCTCTTCGGCGACGGCGCCGCCGCGGTCGTGCTGGTCGGCGACCGCAGGGCGGAGGCCCTTGGCCTGCCCGGGCCCGAGGTCGTCGACACCCGCAGCCACATCTACCCGGACACGGCGGACGTGATCGGCTGGGACATCGGCGGCACCGGCTTCCGCATCGTGCTGAGCGCCGGGGTGCCGGACGTGATCGACCGCAACTTCGCCGACGACGCCCGCGGCCTGCTCGCCGCGCACGACCTCGAGGTGGCCGACGTCGCCGCCTGGGCGGCGCATCCCGGCGGCCCGAAGGTGCTGGAGGCGTTCTCCCGCGCGCTCGACCTGCCGGACGGCGCGCTCGACGCCAGCTGGCGCTCGCTCGCCCGGGTCGGCAACCTGTCGTCGGCGGCCGTGCTGCACGTCCTCGCGGAACAGCTGGATGCGCATCCGCCCGGGACCGTCGGGCTGCTGTTCGCGCTGGGCCCCGGTGTGACCAGCGAGCTGGTGCTGCTGCGCTGGGCGGGCGCCCCGGAGCTCGGCGCCGCCGCATGATCTGGTACACGCTGCTCGTGCTCGCCACCGGCGGCGAGCGCATCGCCGAGCTGGTCGTCTCCGCGCGCAACGCGCGCTGGTCGTTCGCGCGCGGCGGTGTGGAGTTCGGCCGCGGGCACTTCCCGCCGATGGTGGCCCTGCACACCGGACTGCTGCTCGCGTGCCTGGCCGAGGTGTGGTTCCTGGACCGGCCGTTCCTGCCGTGGCTCGGCTGGCCGATGTTCGCGCTCGTGCTCGCCAGCCAGGCGCTGCGCTGGTGGTGCATCGCCTCCCTCGGCCCGCGCTGGAACACCCGCGTGATCGTCGTCCGCGACCTGCCACTGGTGACGCGCGGGCCGTACCGCTGGCTCAGTCACCCCAACTACGTCGCTGTGGTCGTCGAGGGCTTCGCGCTCCCGCTGGTGCACACGGCCTGGATCACCGCCGTCGCCTTCACTGTGCTGAACGCGGTGCTGCTGCTCGCTGTGCGCATCCCATGCGAGAACCGCGCGCTCGCGTCCGTCCTCCCGGCCCGGGCATGACGGCGGCCGAGCTGATCGTCGCTGGAGGCGGCCCGGTCGGCCTGGCCTGCGCGATCGAGGCGCGCCTGGCCGGGATGGACGTCCTGGTCATCGAGCCGAGGACGGCGCCCATCGACAAGGCCTGCGGCGAGGGACTGATGCCGGGCGCCCTGGCGGCCCTGCACCGGATCGGCGTCGATCCGGCCGGCCGCACGATCACGGGCATCGCCTACGTGGACGCGGGAACGCGCGTCGAGCACCGGTTCGTGGAGCGGCCCGGCCGCGGAGTGCGCCGGACCGCGCTGCACAGCGCCCTCGAGCGCCGTGCCGTCGAGGTGGGCGCGCGCTTCCTGCGCGCCAGGGTGACCGGGCTGGCCCAGGAGCGGTCGCGCGTGATCCTGACCGTCGCCGCCGATCGCCCGTCGGAGCTGGACAGCCCGTGGCTCATCGCCGCCGACGGGCTGCACTCGCCGGTGCGCCGCCTGCTCGGGCTGAACGGGCGCGCCCAGCCGGTCTCCCGTCGCCGGTTCGGCATCCGCAGGCACTACGCGGTGGAGCCGTGGACCGATCTGGTCGAGGTGCACTGGTCGCCGTCGGCGGAGGCGTACGTCACCCCGGTGGACGACCGCACGGTCGGCGTCGCGATCCTCGGCACCCGCCCGCTGGACCAGGAGGCGGTCGTCGGCGCCATCCCGGAGCTGGCCGATCGCCTCGGCGGCGCCGAACCGGTCTCGGACGTTCGCGGAGCCGGTCCCCTGCTGCAGCGCTCGCGCGCCCGCACGCACGGCCGCGTGCTGCTGGCCGGAGACGCCTCCGGCTACGTCGACGCGCTCACCGGCGAGGGGATGCGCGTCGGCTTCGCGCAGGCGCGCGCCGCCGTCGCCGCCGTCCGCGCCGGGAACACCGAGCAGTACGAGCGGGCGTGGCGCGCCACGACGCGGGACTTCCGGATGCTCACCTCCGGGCTGGTCGTCGCCGCCCGCTCCCGGTGGCGCCCGCGGATCGTCCCCACCGCCGCCGGCCGCCCGGAGCTCTTCGGCGCGATCGTCGAGCGCCTTTCGCGCTGAAAATTCTGCCCGGCGGGTGAAATACACGTGTATGATGACTTTCGCATATCAGATTGCGCATCTGTGAGGTTCACATGACTCGTGAGGAAGACACCACGCCGACCAGGCTCGGGCGCACGACGGTCACCTTCTACCTGACCGACGAGCTCCGGAATCGCGCGAGGGAGGCCTACCGGTCGACCTCGTACGCCGAGAGCGACCGCAGCTGGTCGGAGATGGTCGGCAAGGCCCTGCTCGCCGAGGTGCAGCGCAGGGAAGCGCTGCACAACGGAGGCAGAGAATTCCTCGGCGTCGACGCACCACTGTCGCCGGGTCGCCCCATCGGGGACTGACCCGCGGCACAGCCTCGAGGCGGTGCGACCGCGACCGGCCGCACCGCCTCGGCGGCCTCACCGCGTGTGATGACGCCGACGGTTCCCTGCTCCGAACAGCGCGAGCGCACCGAGCAGGCCCAGAAGAGCAGCGAGCGACCCCAGCGTGTTCGCGTCCATCCCCGTCGAGGCCAGCCGAGCGGACCCGTCGAGCGCCGACACCTGTCCGGCCGCCGCGACGGTCACGCCCGCCGCACCGCCGTCGACGGGGACGGCCGGGGTGCTACCGGTGGGGGCGCCGGGGGTACCCGGGGTGCCCGGGGTACCCGGGGCTCCAGGCGTTCCCGGGGTGCCCGGGGTGGTCGGCGTCGTCGGGGTGGTCGATCCGGTGGTCTCGGAGTCACCGACGACACTGATGGCGTTGCCACCGACCGTCACGGGCAGACCCAGGTGGATGGGCAGCTGCGTCCCGCCCAACAGCCCACCCTCACCCGAGGTCGTCGACCCCGAGCCGGACACGGTGCCCGCAGGAACCGCCGCCGACGAACCCGACGACGAGCTGTCACCCAGCACGCTGACCGCGTTGCCACCGGCCGTCACCGGAACATCCGCAGCCACCGGGATCTGCGTCCCGCCGAGCAGCCCTGCGTCACCCGAGGTCGTCGACCCCGAGCCGGACGCCGTGCCCGCAGGAGCCGCCGACGACGAACCCGACGACGAGCTGTCACCCAGCACGCTGACCGCGTTGCCACCGACGGTCACCGGAACACTCGCACCGATCGGAGCCTGCGTCCCCGAGAGCACACCGTCCGAGCCGGACGTCGTGGGCGAGGCGGTCGACGCGCCACCGGCCGCCGGAGCCGCCGCCGCATCCGAACCGCTCGAACCGCTGTCGCCCAGCACGCTGATCGCGTTGCCGGAGACGGTCACCGGCACCGCGAGATCGACCGGTGCCTGCGTCCCGGAAGCGATCCCGTCGGAGCCGGAGCTGGTGGCGCCGGCTGCGGAGGGTGCCGTGGCGGCCGGAGCGGACGCCGACGAGTCGGTGCCCGAGGAGTCGCCGACCGCGCTCACCGCGTTGCCGGCGACCGTCACCGGGACGTCGACGCTCACCAGCGCCTGGGATCCGCTCAGGACGCCGTCGATGCCGCTGGTCGACACGTCGACAGCCGGGGCAGGGGCCGACGGCGCGGCCACGGCGGTCGAGTCCGTCGAGGTCGAGTCGCCGACGAGGGAGATGCCGTTGCCGCCGACGGTCACCGGGACGGTGACGCCGACCACGGCCTGCGTTCCGGACGCGGTGCCGTCCGTGCCGCTCGTGGATGGTGCTTCGGCCGCGTTCGCGGCGGCCGTTCCGGCGAGCCAGAGCCCACCGACGCAGAGGGTGAACCACAGCCCTCTTGAGACGTACGTGTTCATCGTTCAGCCTTTCGAGTGAGTGTGTCTCCGCTCCCGGGCGGGAGCGGGAGGTCCGTGTCCGCGCAGGGCGGACCCGGGCACACTCAGTCAGGGCTGGAGTCGTGGTCCTCGATGGGAGAAGCCGGGATGCGGTCATCGCCCGGGCGCGCGGCGAGGACGCCGGGCGCGTCGGCGGGCCGCGCGGGGTCGCTGAGCCACGCCGCGAGGGCGGGCGCTCCCCCGGCAGCCGCGCCGGTGCCGCCCGCCGCACCCGTGGGCGCGGCAGGGACCGGGGAGCCGGGAGAGGACGGCTGCGGACCCGTGGGATCCGAGCCGAGCGGACGGTCTGCGACGGTCGCGGAGGCGGACGCGCCCGCGGCGAGGGCGAGCGACGCCGGCTCCAGCGCGAACGGGCCGGCCGGGGCCGAGGCGGTGGACACGCCCGGGACGGCGGCGACAGCCGCGCCGACGGTCGCGGAAACGGTCGCCGACGGCTCCGTGACGCCCGGCACATCCACGATGGGCGGAAGCACCGGGCCGGTCCCGGGGGCCGTGGCGACCGGGGTGAGCGGTTCGACGGTCGCGTCGACCGCGCCGGAGACGGCAGAGACGGCGGTGTCGACGGTGGAGGCGACCGGCTCGGTCACGCTCGACACCGGCGCATCGCCCGCCAGATCGCCGACGACCGGAACCGAGGCGACCACCTGGTCGACGGTGGAGGTCAGGGGCTCGACGACGGTGGCGACCGGGTCGGAGGCGGCGACATCGTCGACGGCGTCCGTCACCGGGGTCACCACCTGTGCGACCGCCTCGCGGACCGGCTCCGGGAGCACCGGCGCCACCGCCGAGGTGACGGACCCCGTCGCCTCGCCCACGGCACCTGTGACCGACGAGACGACGGCTCCGACCGGGCTCGGCGGGGCGGGTTCCGCGGCGCTCGCGGGCGAGCCGCCCATCAGGAAGCCGAGGACCGTGAGGCCGACGCCGAGGACGAGGGAGCCGATCAGCACGCGGGCAGGGGTGAGGACGGAGCGGCGCAGCTGTGGCGCGTCTTCCATCACGATCACCCCCTGATCGCATGAGCCGTTCGAGACAAGCGCGAGTGTACGCCTCGGTCTAGTGGACCGGAAGTGTCTCTTCCGCGACCGCCGCCGACGCACGTCCCGGCCGGCGGCGCAGCCGGGCCGCTGCGATCGCGACGACGACGATCGCCGCCGCCGTCATCGCCGCGCCCACCCAGAGCGGCGACGCGTAGCCGAGGCCCGCCGCGATGGTCAGGCCGCCGAGCCACGCGCCCAGCGCATTCCCCACGTTGAACGCCGCGATGTTGGCGCCGGAGGCGAGCGTCGGCGCGTGCTCTGCGGAGGTCAGGACGCGCAGCTGCAGGGCGGGGACGGTGGCGAACCCGGCCGCGCCCATCAGCACCAGCGCGATCACCGCCGCGACGGGGACGGCCGCCACCAGCGCGAAGACGCCGAGCACGACCGTGAGCACGGACAGCACCGCGATCAGCGTGCCGTCGATGGAGCGGTCGGCGAGCCGGCCGCCGAGCGCGTTGCCCGCGAACAGCCCGACGCCGAACAGGATGAGCAGCCACGGCACCGCCGCGGACGGGAACCCGGAGATCCCGGTCAGCGTGTAGGCGATGTAGGTGAATGCGCCGAACATCCCGCCGAACCCGAGGGTGGTCGCGGCCAGCGAGAGCCACACCTGTCCCGACCGGAACGCGCCCAGCTCGCGGCGCAGGCCCGGCGCGGACGTGTCCCGCTCCTCGCGCGGGACGAGCAGCGCGACGCCGGCGAGCGCGACGACGCCGATCGCCGTGATCGCCCAGAACGTGGAGCGCCAGCCCAACGCCTGGCCGAGCAGCGTCCCGAACGGAACGCCGAGCACGTTCGCCGCGGTCAGACCGGTGAACATGATGGCGATGGCGCGCGCCTGCTTGTCGGCAGGGACCATCGCAGCGGCCACCACCGAGCCGATTCCGAAGAACGCGCCGTGGCAGAGGGCGGCCAGGATGCGGCCGCCGAGCATCACGCCGTAGCTGGGCGCGAGCGCGGAGAGGGCGTTGCCCGCGATGAAGAGGACCATGAGGCCGAGCAGCACCGCCTTGCGCGGCAGCCGGGTGACGGCGGCCGTGAGGCCGATGGCGCCCACCGCGACGGCGAGGGCGTAGCCGGAGATGAGCCAGCCCGCGGCGGCCGCGTCGACGTGGAAGTCGGCGGCGACCTCGGGCAGCAGCCCGGCGATGACGAACTCGGTCAGGCCGATGCCGAATCCGCCCAGGGCGAGGGCGATCAGGCCAGCAGGCATGCGGAACTCCTGTGAATGTCGATGCGGATGAGGGAAGCGCGTATTTTGTTAGTTGCAGACGCGCTATAAATAGTTGCACGTGCAACTAGATTGCGCAACCCCGAGCACAGGAGGACGCGTGGGAATCGCCGACGACGCCGTCGAGGTGCGCGCACAGGGCTGGCGCACGCTCGCTGCGCTGCACGACTTCATCGAGACCGCGCTCGAGCGCGCGCTCACCAGGGAGGCCGGCCTCTCGGTCGTCGAGTACACCGTGCTCGACGCTCTCGACCGCCAGGACGGCTGGCACATGCGGATGCAGCAGCTCGCCCGCGCGAGCGCCCTCAGCCCGAGCGCCACCACCCGCCTGGTGAACCGGCTGGAGGAGCGCGGCCTGCTCACGCGCGTCGACTGCCTGGACGACCGGCGTGGCATCTACACCGAGCTGACCGGCGGCGGCCACGAGCTGCTCGACCAGGCCAGGCCCGTCCACGACGCCGCGCTCGCCGGCGCGCTCGACGAGGCCCACCGCATCCCCGAGCTCGCGCCGCTGCTCGACGCGCTGCCCCAGCTGGCCCTGGCCGCCCGCTAGTCCGGCCGCCTTAGCGCAGCACCTCGACCAGCGCGACCCACGAGAACAGCACCGTCGTCACGATCGCGAGGATAGTCGCGACCGCCACCAGCACGAGCCCCACTGCGGCCGTCGTCGTGCCCACGACCAGCAGGACGCCACCCGCCAGGTCGAACACCAGCGGCAGCGCGAAGAGGGCGATGCGCTCGGCGTCGGAGCGCCCGTACCCGGTCGCGGCGGAGTCCCGCCGGATCGCGACGGCCGACCGCACCGCCACCAGACCGCACACCGCGGTCCCGGCGAGCACCTGGATGCCGTATCCCCACGACACCTGACCCGGGATGAGCGCGGCGCAGCTGAGCACGACGCCGAGGATCAGCGTCGCGATCGACGCGCCCGCCCGGGCGGCGAGACCGCGCGACTCGGCGATCTGGCGGATGTTCACCGACAGCGCCACGATGAGCAGGCCGCCGAGCGCCGCGCCCGCACCCGCGACCGCGACGTTGAACTCGGACCACTCCCGGAAGACGCCGTCCATGCGCACAGCGTAACGGGGGCGGGCGCCGCAGTCTGGTGGGGCCACCCGCCGAGGGCGTATAACGGGGACATGGCCGACGCGATCACCACCTGGATCGACCGCTATCGACGCGCGTGGGAGTCGAACGACCCCGACGACATCCGCGCTCTCTTCACGGAGGACGCGAGCTACCGCACCGAACCGTTCGCCGAGCCGTGGGACGGCCACCTCGAGATCGTCGAGGGCTGGCTCGACGCGCAGGACGAGCCGGGAGCGGCGGACTTCGAGTGGCGGCTGGCCGGGCGGGACGGTGAGACCTACTTCGTGGAAGGCGTGACCGACTACGTGGACGGCCCGACCTACAGCAACCTGTGGATCGTGGTACTCGCACCCGACGGCCGCGCGCAGGAGTTCACCGAGTGGTGGATGGACCAGGAGGCCTAGAGCCCGCCGAGCCAGAGGCCCAGCCCGGCTGCGGGGAGCGCGAGCAGGAGCATCCCGACGCCGTTGAACAGCGCGGCACGGTAGCGGCGCTGCTGCGCGAGCCTGACGGTCTCGTAGCTCGCCGTGCTGAAGGTGGTGTAGCCGCCGAGGAAGCCGGTGCCGAGGATCGCGCGCCACTCCGGTGGCAGCCCGTGCGCCAGCGCGAGTCCCGTCACGAGGCCGAGCAGGAACGAGCCGGTCACGTTGATGACCGTCGTCCCGAGCGGGAACGAGACGGCGACCCTGCTGCGCAGCACGCCGTCGAGCACCAGCCTGGCGACGGCGCCGAGGCCGCCCGCCGCGGCGACGCCGAGCACGACGAGCGGCGTCACGCGCGATCCGCCTTCCTGCGGCCGAATGCGGAGGCCAGCGCGATCCCGGCGACGGAGGCCAGTGCACCGATGACGATCGTCGCCACCGCGTAGACGACTCCCCCGCCCAGGTTCTGCGCCGCGATCAGGCCGTCGGTGTCGACGGCGAACGAGCTGTACGTGGTGAACCCGCCGAGCACGCCCGTCCCGCAGAGCAGCCGCAGGTCGCGCCTGCGGCCCTCGTCCGGTCCGCGCAGCGCGAGCGTCTGCAGCAGCCAGCCGAGCACGAACGCGCCGACGACGTTGATGCCGAGGGTGATGACGGGGATGCCGAGCAGCGGGGGGACGGCTGCGGAGAGCAGGTAGCGCACCGTCGTCCCCGCCGCGCCGCCGACGAAGACGAGCAGCACGGATCGCCAGTGCAGGTGCACGGGGACGGGGGTTCTCGCGGACACGGGTCATCCACCCTTCGATGAGGAAGCGCAGGAACTATC
Source organism: Leifsonia sp. (assembly GCF_051955155.1). Classification (NCBI taxonomy): domain Bacteria; kingdom Bacillati; phylum Actinomycetota; class Actinomycetes; order Micrococcales; family Microbacteriaceae; genus Leifsonia; species Leifsonia sp. The sequence continues at coordinate 26,685 of NZ_JBQCGZ010000034.1, read as the reverse complement.
AGCGACCGTCGCGGTTCGGGTGGGCTCCGCGCCGCACCCCGGCGAGATCCATCGCCGTGCTGCAACTATACCGGCGGGTCCTCCCAGGGCAGCTTCTCGCCGCCCTCGACCGGCGCGAGCGGGACGACGATCACCGGCCGGTGCTGACGGTGCGCCAGGTGCACAGCGACCGAGCCGTTGAAGAACTCCCTGACGCTGCCGCGCAGTCCGGCCTCGCGGGTTCCGACGACGATGTAGCGCGCGTCGATCTGGTCGGCCAGCCGTGCGAGCGCCCAGGCCGGGTCACCGGCCAGCTGGGTGAGGGTGAACGGGACGCCGCGGCCGTCGAGCGTCTCCCGGATGCGCGCCTCCAGCTCCGGGTCGAAGGTCTCGTCCTCGGTCTCCGGCAGGTCGGGGTCGTAGGGAAGGGCGACGACCGTGCCGTCCACGTAGCTGGAGACGAGGTAGCGGTTCGGGTCGACGTTCGCGCAGACCAGGGGGACGTCCAGGTCGTCCGCGAGCCGCGCCGCCTGGTCGAGCACCGCGACCGGCTGGCCCGGCACCACCGCCACGAGAATCCCGCCTGCCCCGACGCTCGGATTGCCGCTCATGCCCCTAGTGTGCACCATCGCCCCCGCCCGGGCGCCTGTGCATCCGCGAGGATCCGCCCCTTGGCGGGTCAGCGAGGCTGGGGGTACGGTCGGGCGAGAGAAGGGAGACAGCCGGAACATGACCGACGACAAGCCTCCGCTCCCCCGCGAGCGCCGCCGGACCACCAGGGGGCTCCGCCCGCTGCCGGAGCTGACCCGCGACGCGATCGCGCAGCTCAAGCGCCTGATCGCGGGCGAGCTCGCCCTGTTCAAGGCCGAGATGGCCGCGAAGGCGAAGGCCGCGGGGATCGGCGCCGGACTGCTCGTCGGCGCTCTCGTCTTCCTGTTCTTCGCCTTCGGCGTGCTGGTCACGGCCGCCGTCTTCGCGTTCGCGCTCATCGTGCCGGCCTGGCTGGCCGCGCTGATCGTCGCGGGCATCCTCATCGTCATCGCCGTGATCGCCGCGCTCATCGGCCGGGCCAGCCTGAAGCGCGGATTGCCTCCCGTGCCGGACGACCTCGGCTCCGAGCTGAAGGCAGACGCCCGCGCGCTGAGAGGGGAGCAGCAGTGACCGCCAAAGGCATGAACACGATGAAGCTCGAGCTCGAGGACACCCGCGCCGAGCTGGCCTCCACACTCGACGACATCTTCGCCACCTTCAACCCGCGCGTGCAGATCCGGTCGCATCCCGTGGTGTTCGCCGGGATCTTCCTGGCGATCGCGGGCGGCGCCGCCGCGATCGTGTGGCGGGGGCTGTCGCGTGGCCGCTGACGTCCCCTGGTACCGCCTCCCCTGGGGCTACGTCCTCAAGCGCACGATGCGCAGCTTCGGCCAGGACGCCTGCACCGACCTGGCCGCCGGCCTCACCTACTTCGGCGTGCTCGCCCTCTTCCCCGCGATGATCGCGCTGGTCAGCATCCTGGGTCTCGTCGGCCAGAGCCAGCAGGGCATCGACGCGCTGTTCGGGATGGTCGACGAGCTCGCGCCCGGGATGCTCGCGGTGGTCAAGGGCCCCATCGAGAGCCTTGCGTCCTCGCCCGCGACGGGGTGGGCGCTCGTGATCGGCGCCGTCGGTGCTGTCTGGTCCGCGTCCGGCTACGTCGGCGGCTTCGGCCGCGCCCTGAACCGGGTGTACGGCGTGCAGGAGGGGCGGAGCGCGTTCACACTGCGGCCCGTGCAGCTCGGCGTCACCCTCGCGTCGCTCGTGCTCGTCGCGATCGTCGCCATCCTGCTCGTCGTCTCCGGACCGATCGCCGAGGCCATCGGTCGCGCCATCGGGCTGGGCGAGGCGGCGCAGGTGGCGTGGTCCATCCTGCGCTGGCCGCTCGTGATCTTCGCCCTGGTGCTGCTGGTCGCGCTCCTCTACACGGCCACCCCCAACGTCAAGCAGCCGAAGTTCCGCTGGCTGACGCCCGGATCGTTCGTCGCGATCATCCTGCTCGGCGTCGCCTCGGCGCTGTTCGCGTTCTACGTCGCCAACTTCGGCAGCTACAACAAGACCTACGGTGCACTGGCCGGGATCATCGTGTTCCTGCTGTGGATCTGGATCGCGAACGTCGTGCTGCTGCTCGGTGCGGAGCTCGACAGCGAGATCGAGCGCGCGCGCGAGCTGGTGCACGGCACGGTCGCGGACCGCAGGCTCGCGCTCCCGCTGAAGTCCAACACGGCCATCATCAAGGCGCAGGACGCCGACGCGGCCGATATCCTCGCCGCACGGGCCATCCGCCGCCGTTACCGCTGACGTGTCGAAAACGGGCGTCGCCGTTCGACGCATCGGTAACGGCACGAGAGAGGAACAGACGATGCCCCAGTTCGCCATCATCATCTACGCAGACGGCCACGAAGGAACGCAGGAGGAGCTCGCCGAGCACGACAAGCACGCCGAGGACCTCATCCGCGAGGGCGCGCTCACGGGAGCGTACGCGCTCGCGGCGAACGAGGCGGCGAAGGCCGTGCGCGAGGACGGCGTCACCGACGGCCCGTACATCGAGACCAAGGAGCTGATCGCCGGCATCGGCATCGTCGAGGCGGATGACCTCGACGCCGCCCTGGCCATCGCTCGGCGCAACCCGGCCACCTGGCAGGGCGCCGGAGTGGAGGTCCGCGAGGTGATCGGCTCGTACATCCGGCCCTGAGGCTGGCCGGATAGGCTCGCGCCATGAGCGACGAGCGGCCAGGCCACGACCACCCGGACAGCAGGGGCCGCACCGGCCTCCATCGGACGGGAAGGGAGCTGTCGGGGAACCCGGGCGTCCGTGTCACCGATGTCGAGGTGGTCTCCGACGGCTGGCACGTCCTGCGCCGCACCACGTTCGACTACCGCGCCCGGGACGGCTCGTGGACGACGCAGGCGCGGGAGACGTACGACCGCGGGAACGGCGCGACCGTGCTCCTCTACGACCCGGAGGCGCGCACCCTGCTGCTGACCAGGCAGTTCCGGTTCCCGGTCTACGTCAACGGCCACCCCGACGGGATGCTCGTGGAGACGGCCGCCGGCCTGCTCGACGGAGACGCCCCGGAGGAGGCGATCCGCCGCGAGGCCGCCGAGGAGCTCGGCGTGCGCATCGGCGAGCTCGAGCACCTGTTCGACCTCTACATGAGCCCGGGCTCCGTGACCGAGCGCGTGCACTTCTACGCGGCGCCCTACCGACCGGCGGACATCGCCGGCGGTGGCGGCGTCGCGGACGAGGGCGAGGAGATCGAAGCGGTGACGATCGGCTACGACGACGCGCTCGCGATGATCGCCGACGGCCGGATCGCGGACGGCAAGACCGTGATCCTGCTGCAGTGGGCCGCGCTCACGCTGTTCGGCAGGTGAGGCCGGCCGGCCGTGTCTGCCCCATCATCCGGGTCAGCCGGGGATGAACCGCTCGACGAGCAGGGCGGTGCCGATCAGCACCATCGCGGCGCCGGACACCTTGGCGACGATGGCGAGCGCGCGCGGGCGGGTGCGCAGGATGCGGCGGGCGAGCACGGCGACCAGCGAGTAGACGACGGCGCAGTCGACCAGGTGCAGGCTGCCGAGGACGAGCATCTGCGCCGCCGGCGGCATCCCGCCGGGGCTCGTGAACTGCGGCAGCAGGGCGAGCAGGAGCAGCAGGCCTTTCGGGTTGAACCCGCTGACGCCGGCGCCGCGCAGGAACTGCGCGGTCGCACTCCCGGCGATCGGCTCGCCGTGCGGGCCGACCGGCTCGGCGCGGCGGACGAGCGCGTTGACGCCCAGCCAGATCAGGTACGCGGCGCCCCCGACGGTCAGCACCGTGAGCACGATCGGGTACTGCGTCACCAGCGCGCCGACCCCCACCGCTACCGCCGTGATGAGCACCGCGTAGGCAGACAGCATCCCGAGCAGGGTCGGCGCGATCGAGCGCGCCCGCAGCCCCGCGGTGATCACGTACGCCCAGTCGGCGCCCGGCGTGAGCGCGAGCAGCACCGCGAGCGTCCAGAACTGCGCGACGAGGGAGAGGTCCATGGTCGAAGAAGATACGCAAAACTTCGCGGGAAGTGCTTCGATTTCTGCGCGCGTAACACGGCGTTGCGCGGGAGAATCGTTCGCATGGACAGTCTTGACCGCAAGATCCTCTCTGCACTGCAGGAGGACGGCCGCATCAGCGTCACCGAACTCGCCGCACGCGTCGGCCTCAGCCTGTCCGCGTGCCACCGCCGCGTGCGCGAACTGGAGCAGTCCGGCGTGATCGAGCAGTACCGCGCGGTGGTCTCCCCCGCCGCGGTGGGCCTCACGTTCGAGGCGATCGTGTTCGTCACCATCAGCCGCACCGACCCGGACACGGTCGGCGCGTTCGAGGAGGCCGTGGTCGCCATCCCGAACGTGGTGGAGGCCGAGCGGCTGTTCGGCGACCCCGACTACATGCTGCGCGTGCTGACCCCGGACCTCGCCGCATACCAGGAGCTCTTCGACGGCGCGCTCGGCGGCCTGCCCGGCATCCAGCGGGTCTCCTCGACCCTGGTCATGAAGCGCCTCGGCGCGGGGGCCGCGGTTCCGCTGCCCTAGCGCCTGCGGAAACCCGCCCTGGACTCACGGCCCTCGCAGCGTGTAGAGTCTGGAACCCTGCGCCGACCGGCGCAGACGGCCCCGAGCAGCGCTCATGACGGAAGGGATCAGGATGCGATACCTCGCGAACCTGAAGCGCGAACAGCGCGCCCTCCGCAGTGACCAGCGCTCGCGGGGTCTGTAGCACCGCATCCACGGATGCCGCTCAGCCCCGGCCGTTCACCCGGGGCTGTCCTCTCGTCCTCCCGTCCACTCGGGGTTCGCGGGCCGTCCCGGACCCATCGAGAAGAGACGAAAGGACAATGGAGAGAATCTCGAACCGCCTGCTCAACTGGGCCTCCCTGCTGGAGGACAACACCAGGGACCAGGCGGTCGCCACCTCGCGGATGCCGTTCATCCACCCGCACGTCGCCCTGATGCCCGACGCGCATCTCGGCCTCGGCGCGACGGTCGGGTCGGTCATCCCCACGCTCGGCGCCGTGATGCCAGCGGCCGTCGGGGTCGACATCGGCTGCGGGATGATCGCGGTGCGCACGCAGTTCCGCCGCGCGGACCTGACCACCGCGCGCGCACCGCTCTCGGACCTGCGCCGCTCGATCGAGCGCGCGATCCCGCTGTCGGCCGGCGGCAAGAACAACCGCGTCGTCGCCACGGCGGAGCCGCGCGTGGAGGAGCTGACCGCCCTCGCGGCCGACGCCGGCTTCGACCCGGCCCGGTACGTGAAGGACTGGGAGCGTCAGCTCGGCTCGCTCGGCTCGGGGAACCACTTCATCGAGGTGAGCGTCGACGAGGACGACGCGGTCTGGCTGTTCCTGCACTCCGGGTCCCGCGGCGTCGGCAACCGGATCGCCGGGCATCACATCCAGGTCGCCCGGTCGCTGATGGCGAAGTGGTGGATCGAGCTGCCGGACAGGGACCTCGCCTACCTCGTGGAGGGGACGCCGGAGTTCGACGCGTACATCGCCGAGCTGCGTTGGGCCCAGCACTTCGCGCTGCTGAACCGTGAGGAGATGATGGACCGGGTGATCCGGCAGACGGCGGAGCACCTCGGCACCCCGGTCGAGGAGCTCGAGCGGATCAACTGCCACCACAACTTCACCGAGCGTGAGCGCCACTTCGGCAAGGACGTGTGGGTGTCCCGCAAGGGGGCGATCTCGGCCAGGCCCGGGCAGCTCGGGCTGATCCCCGGCTCGATGGGCACGGCGTCGTACGTCGTCTCCGGCCTCGGCAACCCGCTGGCGCTGGAGTCCTCCCCGCATGGGGCGGGGCGGCAGTACTCGCGTTCGGCGGCGAGGCGCACGTTCACGCACGAGCAGCTGCGTGAGGCGATGACCGGTATCGAGTTCCGGGACACGGACGCGTTCCTGGACGAGATCCCGCAGGCCTACAAGCCGATCGACCGGGTGATGGCGGACGCGGCCGACCTGGTCGAGATCCGGCACACGCTGCGTCAGCTCGTCAACGTGAAGGGCGACTGAGGGTCCGCGGGTCGTGTCGCTGCGGCGGCGCGGCCCGCGCGCCCCGGCTCAGCCGTAGCGGAGCGTTGCGCCGTCCGACTTGAGGAAGTCGATGTGGACGTGGTTGCAGGTGTCGCTGAACGGCTTGAAGTTGTCCAGGCTGATCGAGGCGCGGCACTCCACCTGGCCCAGGCCGGTGCCGTTCGGGACCAGCGGGTCGAGCACGTGGATGAGCTGGAGCGACATCTCGTCGCCGCCGGTGAGCGGGCGGCCGTTCAGGAGGTAGAAGTCGACCGCGTGGCCGCCGCCGTCGGCGTAGTGCGCCGACTCGGTGCCCGCGCCCTCGATCTGGCCGGTGCAGCGACGGTTGATGTCGCTCACGCCCACCTGGCTGAAGTTGTCGAGCGCGACGGAGATCGCCTGCAGCACGCGGTAGTCGACGCCGCAGCCGGGGACGACCTTGCCCTCGGCCAGGTTCGCGATCTCGGGGATGTGGTTCGGGGTCGAGCCGACCAGCCGGCCGGAGGCGACGGCGCCCATGAGCTGCACGGCGAGCGCCTGCACGGTGGGCGAGACGGAGTCGTTGGTGGTGGAGTCGAGCGCGGCGGGGCTCTCCTCGATGCTGAGGCCCTCGCGGGCGACGACCTGGGCGACCGTGTTGGTGCCGCCGGTCAGCGTCTGCACGGCGAGCGCGGTCTTCGCGTTCCCGATGGTCGAGCCTTCGCCGGTATAGGCGTAGGCGGGCAGCGCCGCGGTGCCGAAGAACGCGGTGAGCGCGAGCAGCACGACGGTGTGGAAGCCCCAGCGGCGGCGGTCGCCGACGTGCAGCCGCCGGTAGATGCCGCTCTGCGGGTGCGCCGGCCGTGCCGGGTCGGCGACCGACGGACCGTGCGAGCGGGCGGCCTCGGTGCGGGCGGCCTCCGCCTTCGCCGCCTTCAGCGCGCTGCGGTCCGGACGCGACGGCTTCACGACGACGCGCTGGCGCACCTCGCGCTGGCGCCCCTCGGCCTTCGCCCGTCCGCGCGAGCGCTCCGCCTCGAGGGCGGCGCGACGGCTGAGGGGGGCGGGAGCCGCGGGAGCGGCTTCCAGCGAGTCCGCACTGGTGAAGTCGTTGACCGGATCGGCCGACAGGCCCTGACGCTCGTCCACGTCCATGACGACGGGTGCCCGATAGCTGCGGCGAGAGCGCAGAGGGGCCGTGGACTCGGTCAAACTGGTCTTCCCTGGGGGGTCGGAGGGGGGACGCCCACGAGCGGGCGCCGGAGGTACCCAACCATTTCTACCCTATTTCGCCTGGACGTTCTATCAATGCAGACGAATGGATCCGCGGAGGGGGCGCATACCGCGCGTTCGGGTCGCGCAGAAGCACCCCATCCGTGATCGAATCGGATGCGGGTTGCCGATCACTGCAAACGTATGCCCGCCATCCGCGTGGCCCGCTGCCTGGTACGGCTGCTACGACACCGCGCTACGGGATGGCGACCGCGAGCTCCACACGCCCCGCGCCGCTCTCGTGCAGGGTCACCGCGCCGCGTTCTGAGAGCTGTCGCAGACCGATCCCGGGCTGAGCGGACGCGAGCGCGCCGCCGGAGGTGACGACGACCTCCACCCCGGACGGGCGGTCCGGGCGCACCTCCAGGCTCACCGGTGTCCCGTCGCCGTGCCGCACCGCGTTCGCGAGCCCCTCGGAGATGGCGTCGACGACGGCGGAGGCCCGCGCAGGCTCCCGCAGCCGGTCCCAGACGCCGTCGCCGATGGTGGTGCGCAGCGGGATCGCGGACCGCCAGCTCTCCACGAGCGCGGCCACCCGGTCGGCCGCGTCCGGCTCGGCGGGAGGCGCGAGCAGCTCGGCGCGGATGCGCTGGACGACCGCGCGCAGCTCCGCGGACGCGTCCTCCTCCGGGCGGCCGCCTCTGGCGGCGCCGAGCGCGAGCGCGGCGGCGATCAGCTCGGCCTGGACGCCGGAGTGCAGCAGCCGCGCGAGCGAGGCGCGTTCGTGCTCGTAGTCCGCGCGCATCCGGGCCGCGGACTGGATGTTGGCCTGGAGCGCCGCCTCGAGCTCGCTCTGGTCCTGGCGGACGCGAGCGGACAGGGAGGCGACGAGAGCGACGCCGATCGCGATCACCCCGTAGGTGGCCGACTCGAACCAGACCAGCCGCGGGTCGTGGCCCATCGCGCGCACGACGAGGTCGCTCGTCGCCGAGAGCAGCACCCCGATGAGCAGGTAGCCGGTCACGAGGACGAGCAGCCGCCAGCGGCGCACCGTCACCTCGACGAGCCGCGCCAGCACCGCGTTCGCCAGCCAGACCACCAGCAGACCGCTGAGCAGCGGGAGCAGGCTGACGACGATGCCGTACTGCTGGATCGCGAACGGCGTCACGAGGGCCGCATAGAGCAGGGCGAGCAGGAGCGGGGGAGCCGCGCGCATCCCGCCGAGCACCGAGACCACCCAGTCCCGGTTCGAGACCCTGGCGTCGCCGGCCGCCGCGTCCGGCTGGGCGTCCTCGTCCTCGTACAGCCGGTGGCTGGCGGGGCGCACCACCTCCTCGGCGAGCGCGCGGAGCAGCCGCGCGGCGTCCTGCGCCTGGATGCCGTGCTCCGCCGCCGCCTCCGTCGCGGTCTCGAGCTGGCCGAGCACGTCGTCCACGGCGGAACCGCGGAGCTCCCCGATGCGCTCCGCCGCTTGCTCGGCGTCGCGCGCGGAGGCGGAACGCGCCGCCCGCAGCCGCCGGTACACGCCGAGATGATCGCGGACGAGGTCCACCGCAACCGCGATGAGCGCGAACACCGTGACCGTCACGACGAGGTTGATCATGATGCGGCCGGCCAGGTCGCCCGCCCGCACCGGGATGCCGAGCGCGGCGCCGGAGGCCAGGAACAGCAGCGGGCGGAGCGCGCCGATGAGCGCGAAGATCAGCAGCACGACGGAGGGACGCGCCCGCGGCGACGTGATCCGCAGCAGGGCGCTCCCGCACAGCAGCAGGCCGCCGACGGCCGCGTGCTGCAGCGAGGCCACGGCGACGACCGCCCACGGGCCGTTCGCCACGTACTGCAGGCCGGACATGACGGTCAGCGCGAACGGCGCCGTCACGAGCCACGTCCACCAGGTGATCGCCGACGGTCCGGTCGCGCGCGCGATCAGCCGCCGGGTGCGCGCTCCGGCGGACTCGGCGCGGGCCGTGGCGGTCATACGCCGGAGTCCGGGTCGCCGTACGTGGCGGTGTACAGCGTCGCCGCTGCGACGCGCGGCGTCGTGTGCTCGCCCGCGGAGAGGCCGAGGGCCTGGAACACACGCTCGACGCTCTTCTCGACGGCGCGCACCGAGACGCCACGGCGGCGGGCGATCTCGGCGTTGGTGAGGCCGGCGGCGAGCAGGCGCGTGGTCTCCAGCTGTGCGGGGCTCAGCCGCAGCAGCGCAGCCTGGGCGCCGCTGCCCTCCGCGAGGTGCGCGACGGGGCGGTCGGCGAGCACCGCCTCGGCGGCGTCCACCAGCTCGTCCACCGACGCGATGGCGCCCTTGTTCACGAAGGAGGCGCCCGCGACGGTGTCCTTCGCCTGCGCGGCGGCCGCCTCCCGCGAGACGTTGCTCAGGAACAGCACGGCGATATGCGGTGCGCGCTCGCGCAGGATCGTCGCGAGCTCGACCCCGTTCGGCCGCGAGCCGAGGTCGATGTCGGTGACCAGGAGGTCGGGGTCTGCCTCGTCGGCGAGGCGCAGCGCCTCGACCGCCGAGGGGGACGCCGTGACCTCGAATCCCCGCTGCCCGAAGGCGTCGGCGACGAGGGAACGCATGAGGGCGTGGTCCTCCACCACCAGCACGCGCCGCCTCCAGGTGTCCACCACGGGGAAAGACTAGCCCGGCCGCGGGACGCGCTCGATCGGCGGGTGCACCCCAATTCGGGAGCACGAGAAGAGGGTTGCCCGCCCCGGGGTTCGCGCGGCCCGGGGCGGGCGGTCGGGCGTCACCCGCGGACGTACCGCAGGGTGACGAGCTCGAAGGGGCGCAGGGACAGCTCGGCCGAGCCGTCGCCGGTCTCGCGCTCCAGCAGGTCGGTGCGCACGATGCGCTCGTGGTCGAAGCTCGCGGTCAGCGTCGCCGTCGCGCGCGTGCCGTGCGCCTCGTAGACGCGGACGACGACGTCGCCGGAGCCGTCCTCGGCGAGCTTGACCGTCTCGATCACCACGGCAGGGTCGCTGGAGACGACGAGCGGCTCGACCGGTGCCGCGGCGGGACGCTGCGGCAGGTTCAGCCGGTACCCGGTCTCGATGGCCGCCTCCACACCGCCGACCACGATCGCGCTGTGCAGCGTGTGCTCGCCCTGGTCCGCCTCGGGGTCGGGGAAGAGCGGTGCGCGCAGCAGCGTCTGCCGGATCAGCGAGTACGTCCCGCCGTCCTCGCGGGGGTGCCGCGTGATGTCGTGCCCGTACGTCGCGTCGTTCGCGACGCCGACGCCGAAGCCCGGCTCGCCGACGTGCACCCAGCGGTGCGCGCTGGTCTCGAAGCGGGCGACGTCCCAGCTCGTGTTGGTGTGCGTCGGCCGCTCGATGTGACCGAACTGGATCTCCGAGCGCGCCGAGGCCGTGTGCGCATCCACCGGGACGGCGAGCTTCAGCATCCGCTGCCGCTCGTGCCAGTCGACGTGCGTCTCGATCTCGACGGCGGGCGAGCCGGCCGCGAGCGTCAGCGTCTGCGTCACGGTGGACGCGCCGAACCGCCGGACGATGCGCAGCGCGACCGCCTCGTCCGTCTCGGCGGCGACCTCGAGCGTGTCCAGCCCCGTCAGGTCCTCGCCGGAGAGCCGGTACTCGATGTCGACGTCCCACGCGTCCCACTGGGCGGGGGTGTCCCGGAACAGCTGCAGGACGTTCGCCCGGGTCCCCGGCGGAACCGCCTCGCGGCCGCTCGCCGCGTCGACGATCGAGGGGATCAGGCCGTCGGCGTCGACGACGACCGCGACCAGGTCGTTGACGAGCCGGAAGCCGTCGCCGTCGCGTTCCAGCCGGACGCCGCCCGCGCGCACCGGGACGCCGGCGCCGCCCGCGGGCACGCCGTCCACCGGATACGGCGACGCGTTCGCCAGCACGCCCTGCTGCTCTCCGGCGTCCGCGCCGAGCGCGGCGAGCGACCGGGCGATGATGCCCTCCAGCGAGGCGGCGACCGTCGCGTAGTTCTCCACCGCCTGGTCGTGCACCCAGCCGATCGACGAGCCGGGCAGGATGTCGTGGAACTGCTGCAGCAGCACCGTGCGCCAGGCCTCCCGCAGCTCCTCCGCCGGGTACGCCGCGCCGGTGCGGACGGCCGCCGTCGCCGCCCACAGCTCGGCCTCGTGCAGCAGCGCCTCGCTGCGCCGGTTGCCCTGCTTCGTGCGCGCCTGCGACGTGTAGGTGCCGCGGTGGAACTCGAGGTAGAGCTCCCCCGCCCACACCGGGGCCGGGTCGAACTCCTCACGCGCGGCCGCGAAGAACGCCGCCGGCGAGGCGACGCGCACCGTCGGCGAGCCCTCCAGGTCCGCGGTCCGGGAGGCGGCAGCGACCATCTCGCGGGTGGGACCGCCACCGCCGTCGCCGAACCCGAACGGGACGAGCGACGTGTTCGCCCTGCCCTTGTCGCGGAAGTTCCGCTCGGCGTGCGCCAGCTCCTCCCCCGACAGGATGGAGTTGTAGGTGTCCACCGGCGGGAAGTGCGTGAAGATGCGCGTGCCGTCGATGCCCTCCCAGTCGAAGGTGTGGTGCGGGAAGGTGTTCACCTCGTTCCAGGAGATCTTCTGGGTGAGGAAGTGGTCCATCCCCGCCTCGCGCGCGATCTGCGGCAGCGCGCCGGAGTAGCCGAACGAGTCGGGCAGCCAGACCTCCTTCGGCTCGTAGCCGAACTCCTCCAGGAAGAACCGCTTGCCCTCCACGAACTGCCTGGCCATCGCCTCGGCGCCCGGCATGTTGGTGTCCGACTCCACCCACATCCCGCCGACCGGGACGAAGCGGCCCTCCGCCACCCGGATCCGGATGCGCTCGAACAGCTCCGGGTAGAACTGCTTCATCCACGCGAACTGCTGGGCGGACGAGCACGCGAACACGAAGTCCGGGTCCTGGTCCATCAGGTCGAGCACGTTGGAGAAGGTGCGCGCGCACTTGCGGATCGTCTCGCGCACCGGCCAGAGCCAGGCGGAGTCGATGTGGGCGTGGCCGACCGCGAACACCCGGTGCGCGGTCGCGCTCGCGGGCGACGCGAGCACGGCTGCGAGCGCCTCCCGGCCGCGGGCGGCCGTTCCGGCGACGTCGGACGGGTCGACCGCCTCCACCGCCGCCTCGAGCGCCGTGAACAGGGATGCGCGCCGCGGCGAGGTCTCCGGCAGCACGGCGGCGAGGCCGCGCGCGGTGAAGATGTCCTGGATCAGCTCCCACACCTCGCGGTCGCGGTGCACGACGTCCACGCGCCGCAGCGTGTAGATCGGCGTCTGCGGCGCCGTGCTCTTGCGGCCGACGGGCGTCGGTGCGAACGACCAGTCGGAGCCGACGTCCGGGTTGGCCGCCGCCGCCACGAAGAGCTCGAACGACTCCCCCGGCTTCGCCTGCAGACGCACATAGGAGTTGAACGGCTCCAGCGCCTTCACGATCGTGCCGTCCGTCGCCCAGACCAGCCCCTCCGCCTGGAACCCGACCTGCCCGGCGGTGAACCCGAGGTCGACGACCAGCTCGACGTCGTCCGCCGCCGCCTCCCACTCGGCGGGGACGGTGCCCGTCACCTTGAACCACACCGTGCTCCACGGGCGTCCCCACGCGCGGCCGACCTCGAACGGCGCGAAATCGTTCGCGGTCGCCTGCGCGAAGGGCACCGGCTCGTCCGGCACCTCCCACGCCTGGACCGAGACCGGCACGGCGGCGCGCTCCAGTGCGGGGGTGAGGCGCTCGCGCACGAAACGGTCGATCCGCAGCTCGGCGAGCTGGTTCTGCTGATACAACGGGTCTCCTTATATAAGAGGGGAACGGGCTAGCCCTTGACCGCCCCCGCGAGCGCGGACGAACCGCCGAGCGCGCGGGAGACGATGACGTAGAGGGCGATGACGGGGACGGAGTAGATGAGCGAATAGGCGGCGAGCTGCCCGTAGGCGACGGCGCCGTACTGGCCGAAGAACGTGAAGATGCTCACGGCGGCCGGCTGGTTCTCCGGGCTCAGCAGCAGCACGAACGGGACGAAGAAGTTGCCCCACGCCGCGACGAACACGTAGATGAACACGACGGCGATCCCGGGACGCACGAGCGGGACGACGACCGTCCAGAGCGTCTTCATGCTCGAAGCGCCGTCCACCCAGGCCGCCTCCTCGAGGGAGATCGGCACCGAGTCGACGAAGTTCTTCGTCATCCAGATCGCCATCGGCAGCGACGACGCGGCCATGAACAGGATGGTCCCACCGAGCGAGTCGATCAGGTTGAGCGACACGAACAGGCTGTAGACCGGCACCATCATCGCCGTGATCGGCAGGCACGTCCCGAACAGGATCGCGTACAGGAACGGCCGGTTGAACCGGTTCCGGTAGCGCGAGAGCGGGTAGGCCGCGAGGACGGCGACGACGACCGTGACGATCGCGCACCCCGCCGACAGCAGCAGGCTGTTCCACAGCGGCAGGAAGGAGAGCTCAGGGGTGAGCACCTTCTGGAAGTTGTCCAGCGTCCACTGCTTCGGCCACGCGACGGAGAGGGTCGCGCTGCCGTCGAAGGACGCGAGCACCACCCACACCAGCGGCAGCACGAAGACGACGCCGATGAGCAGGAGCAGGATGTTCGCCGTCCACTTGAGGGCGACGCCGTTGGGCGATGACAGCTTCATCAGTCCACCTCCGTCTTGAGGGCGCGCACGTACACGATGGCGAACACCGCGCCGACCAGCAGCAGGATGGTCGCGATCGCGGTCCCGTAGCCGAGCTCCGAGAACTTGAACGCCTCCTGGTAGGCGAGCACCGGCAGGGTCATGCTCTTGTTGCCGGGTCCGCCGCCGGTCATCACGTAGATGAGGGTGAACACCGAGAGCGTCTGCAGCGTGATGAGCATCAGGTTCGTGGAGATGCTGCGCCGGATCATCGGCAGGGTCACCAGGAAGAACCGCTTGACCCCGTTCGCGCCGTCCACCTCGGCGGCCTCGGTGATCTCCGGCGGCACCTCCTGCAGCGCCGCCGAGTAGACCAGCATCGAGAAGGCCGCACCGCGCCAGGTGTTGGCGAGGATGATCGAGAGCATCGGGAAGGCGAACAGCCACGACGGCCCGGTGATCCCGAACAGGGCGAGCAGCGCGTTCAGCGTGCCGTGCTGGCTGAAGAACGCGTAGGAGGCGAACGCCGCCACGATCTCCGGCAGCACCCAGGCGCCGACGACGAACGTGGAGACGAGGGCGCCGACCCAGCGGCTGCCGGAGCGCATCAGCAGCGCCAGCACCATCCCGACCACGTTCTGGCCGATGACGGCGGAGCCGATGAGGAACACCAGGGTCAGCCAGACCGAGACGGGGAAGTCGGGGCTCTTGAACAGGTCGATGTAGTTCTGCAGCCCCACCCACTGGCTCGACGCCGCCGCCGAGCCGGTCAGCGACATGTCGGTGAACGAGCCGTAGAACGAGGACAGGATCGGCCCAAGCAGGAAAACGACCAGCAGTCCGATGGCGGGGATGAGGGGAACCGACCGAGCGAGCGATCGGCGGGCGTGCGCGCGCGAACGTGCCTTGTCCCGCTGGCGCGGCGGCCGGACCGAGCTGGTCCGGCCGCGCGCGTCCGCGGTGACGGCGTCGATGGTGGAGGTCACTACTTCGACTCCGTCTTGTCCTTACCGACGATCCCGACGACCGTGTCGTCGTAGGTCTTGGCGGCGTCGGCCGGCGAGGCCTGCCCCGTCATCACCGACTCCATGGCGACCTGGATGCCGTTGGAGATCTTCGGGTAGTCGGGCGTCGCCGGGCGGAACTTGGTGACGGCGACCAGCGAGGAGAAGAACTCCGAGGTCGGGTTCGAGCTCTTGTACTTGGGGTCGTCGGCCACGTCCTTGCGGACCGGGATGCCGGCGGTGTTGATGTTGTACTCGAGCGAGCGCTCCTTGTCGGTGAGGAAGGTGATGAACTTCCACGCCGTGTCCTTGGCCTTGCTCTTGGAGCCCATCGAGAAGGTCCAGCCGCCGGAGAGGCTGATCGTGCCCGGGTCCTGCCCGTCCTTGGTCGGCATGGCGGCGGTGCCCATCACCTTGTCCCAGTCGGCCCACGGGGTGGCGCCGGTCGGCAGCCAGGCGTTGGACGCCCACGACCCGTCGAGGTTGATCGCCAGCTTGCCCTGCGGCACGAGCTGGTTGTTGATCGTGTTCTGGTAGTTGGTGTCGCTGGTCACCTCGAGGCTCGGGCCGAGGCCGCCCTGGTAGACCTCCTTGATCACGTCGAGGGAGTCGACGAACTCCTTCGACCCGGTGATCCACTTGCCGTTCGAGTCGTCGTACAGGCCCTTCTCGCTCGCTCCGTAGAGCAGCATCTCGAAGCCCTGCATGGAGCTGGCCTCGCCCGCCGCCTTGCCGGAGAAGATGTTGAGCGGGATCACGCCGGGGACGGCGGCCTTGATCTTCTTGGCAGTGCTGATCACGTCGTCCCACGACTTCGGCTGCCACGGGGTGGCGATGCCGGCCTTCTCGAAGATCTGCTTGTTGTACCAGAGCCCGCGGGTGTCGGTCCCGGTCGGGATGCCGTACACCTTGCCGTCGTCGCCCTTGCCCGCGTCCTTGGCGTTGTCGAAGAAGTTCGACCAGTCGGACCACTTGGAGACGTAGGAGTCGAGCGGGGCCAGGTAGCCGGCCTGCGCGTCTGCGCGGATCAGGAAGGTGTCCTCCGACATGACGTCGGGAGCCGTCGTGGCCGCCCGGTTCATGAGCGAGAGCTTCGTGTAGTAGTCGTTCTCGGCCGCCTTGATCGGCACCAGCGTGACCTTGGTGCCGGGGTTGGCCTTCTCGAAGTCGGTCTTGGCCTTCGTCATGAAGTTGGCCATGATGTCGGACCCGAAGTCCTGGAAGGCGACCTTGATCGACTTGCCGTCGCCGCCGCCGGACGAGGACGAACATCCGGCCAGCGCGACGAGTGCTGCGGCGGCCACCGTGGCGGCCAGGACCCTGCTTCGCTTCATCGATGCTCCTTTGCATTGATGTCCGCGGCTCTCAGCGCCGCCGGACTCTCCGTAATTTATAAATCAATTTGATTTACGGCGCAATGCTTGTCAGGACATTTTCTGTATGTCCCTCGGTCGGGGCACGCGGAAGGGCGCGACCGGAGGGCCGCGCGATCGCCCGCCGCCGCCCCTACGCGGTCAGCTCGTCCACGGCCTTCGCGACCCGGCGGGCGCGCGTCTCCGCCGCCTTGGCACCGGTGACCGAGAGGACGAGCCGCTTGCGGTTGCTCGCCGAGAGCGCGTCGAAGCGCTCGCGGACGCCCGCGGCGTCCAGCGCCTGTGCGAGATCGTCCGGCACCTCGATCACGCGCGGCTGGTCGTCGCGCTCGAGCGACACCAGCACCTCGTCGCCGGCCGCGATCCCCGCAGCCGTGCGCACCTCCGCGCTGACCGGGAGCTTGAGCACCCCGCGCAGCGTCGCGACCGTGCTCGGGTACTCGACGCCGGCGACGGTGGCGCGCACCGGGATGCGCCCGCCGCCCCCGAGCGCCTCCGCCACCTCTGGCGGCACCTCGATGCCGGTCGCCGTCGCACCGTCCAGCTGCAGGATCGCCCGGAACTCCATGCTGCGAAACCTAGCGCAGCCCCACCCGCGGCGAGAAGGTCCCGTCCAGGACGAGCGCCGCCGCGCCGACCGCGGCGACGTCCTCCCCCACCGCGCTCGACCCGACCCGCACCGGATGCGTGAGGATGTCCATGTCGATCTCGGCGAGGCGCTGCGGCAGCAGCTCCAGGTAGCGGCGCTCGACCCGGGACCACGACGGCCCGCCGTAGACCACCCGGTCGAGGTCGAGCAGCGCGGTCAGGTTCGACAGGTAGAACGCCGAGTTGCGGATGCTGCGGTCGACGATCGCCTGCGCCCGCTCGTCCCCCGCGTCCGCGGCCGCCGTCAGCCGGGTGAAGAGCGCATCCACCGTCTCCACGTCGAGGTGCACGTCCTCGCCGTCGGCGACCGCGACGCCCGCCGGCGGGGTGAGCACGCCCGCCCACAGCCCCTGCATCACCAGCCGGTACGGCCGCACCGATTCGCCGTAGCAGCCGCGCCGTCCGCACGCGCACAGCGCGCCGCCGGGATCGACGAGCGCGTGACCGACGTCGCCCGCGTTGTCGGTCGAGCCCGTGTACACCTCGCCGCCGAGCACGAACCCGACGCCGACGCCGGTGCCGTAGTACACGAACGCGTAGTCCCGCGAGGCGCCGGCCGGATCCCGCCAGCGTTCGGCGACGGCAGCGCAGGTCACGTCCTTGGCTACCAGCGCGGGCAGCCCGGTGGCGGCGGTGAGCTCGTCGCGCAGGTGGAAGTCGTTCCAGCCGGGGATGAGCGGCGGCCGCACGACGACGCCGGTGTCCGCGTCGATCGGTCCGGGGGCGGCGACGCCGACCCCGATCACGCGCTCGGCGCCGACGCCCGGCGTCGCGAGCACCTCGTGGATGGCGTCCACGGTCGCGGCGAGCGTCGTCACCGCGTCCCCGTCGGGCGGCGACGGCCGGTGCACGTGCGCGACGATGCCGCCCTCCAGGTCGAGCAGCACGCACGCGATCACGGTCGGGTCCAGGTGCACGCCGACCGCGTACGCTCCCGCCGGATCCAGCCGCAGGATGGTGCGCGGCTTGCCCGGGCTGCCCTCGCTCTGCTTGCCCGCCTCCCGGATCAGCCCCTGCCGCAGCAGTCGCCTGGTCACGTTCGTCACGGTCTGGGCGGACAGGCCGGTGGTCGCCGCGAGCTCGACGCGGCTCAGGCCGTCCGCCGAGCGGCGCACGGCATCGAGCACGACGGTCTCGTTGAACGCCGCGATCGCGGGGAGGTTCGCTCCTCTGGGCACGCGTCCTCCCTCCGGCCGCTCGTGTCCCTCGTACAATACATACCGCCTGGGCTGTCCCCGTCGCGTGCACAGCGGTCGGCCAGTGCACTCGCGTAGGGTTTCGACCATGAGCCGCCGCCTCCTGTCCGCGGCCGCCGGCGTCGCCGCGGCCATCGCCCTGGTCGTCGTCCCCGCAGCCGCCGCCTCCGCCCACGACTACCTCGTCTCCAGCGACCCGGCCGCGGACTCCACCGTCTCGTCGGCGCTCTCCACGGTCTCGCTCACCTTCAACGACCGCGTCCTGGACCTCGGCGGCGACGGCAGCGGCAGCCTGCTCACGGTCACCGGCCCCGACGGCGCGGGCACGCACTTCGAGACCGGCTGCCCGACCATCGCGGACACAGTGGTGTCGGCACCGGTCGCGCTGGGGTCCGCCGGTCGGTACACGGTCAGCTACCAGGTGGTCTCTGCCGACGGCCACACCGTCTCTGACTCGTACAGCTTCCGCTACACCCCGCCGGCCGGCACGGCGGCGGCGGCCGGCGCGCCGTCTTCGCCGTGCGGCGCGACCGCCACGCCCTCTGCCACTCCCGAGCCGACGATGACGACCCAGGCCGGAGCGACGCCCGGCCCCACCGCCACGGCCACCGCCTCCACCCCGCAGCCGACCCGGGCGGCCGACTCCGGCAACGTCGGCCTCGTCATCGGCATCGCGGTCGCGATCGTCGTGCTCGCCATCGCTGGCGTGCTGATCGTCGTCCTCACGGCCCGCAGGAAGCCGCCGGCGGGAGCGGCCGACGCCGGATCCGGGGACGGCTCGCGCGAGGACTGACCCCGGCGTATGGTGCCCGCATGAGCGACGACAAGGACCAGCCGGTCCCCGAGTGGCAGATGGATCCGGACATCGTGCCGGAGCCGCTCCCCGTGCCGGACGAGAACGCACACGAGGACGAGGACGACGACGCAGAGGGCCACTGACCCCCGGACTCAGTCCGGCGCGCCTCCGGAGACCGTGTCCTCCTCCGTCTGGGCGTTGTGGTGCTCCTGGAGCGACGGCTCCTCCTCGCCTTCCCGCTCCGGTTCCTGGCCGCCCGGCTCCTGCCCGTGCTCCGGGTCGTGCGCCGTGAGGTCGGCGCTCGTCATCTCCCGCTCGCCGGGGTCGAGGTCGCCGCGCTCCGTGGGGTCCGTCATGGTTCCTCCTCTGTGGTCGGGGCACGAACGGTAGCCCCGGGGATTCGCGGAGGCAAGCGCCAGAGGATGCTCACCGACGCCCCAGGCTGCCCCCAGAAAGGTGGGGCACAGTTGGGCTGGTGGAGATCGTTGTCGACGTCGTGCTGCTCGTGCTCGCCGTCCTCGCGATCGCGGCCGGCTGGAGCAACGGGGCGATCCGCGCCGCCGGCTCGCTGGTCGGACTGGGTCTCGGGATCGCGCTCGGGCTGATGCTCGCGCCCGTCGTCGTCGACTGGATGGCAGGATCGGGCCTCACCGGCGTCACACAGCGTTCCATCGTCGCCGCCATCGTCATCCTCGTCTGCGCGGGCGTCGTCTACGCCGTCGCCGCCGCGCTGGCATCGCTGCTCGGCAAGGTGCTCCGGCACGGCCCGATCCGCTGGCTGGACTCGCTGGTCGGCGCGGTGCTCGGCCTGGTCACCTGGGCGGTCGTCGTCTGGCTGGTCGCGGGCTTCGCGATGGCGACGAGCCTGGCGACGGTCGTCCAGGCCGCCAACTCATCTCGGGTCGTCGCGACCCTCAACGGCATCGCGCCCATGCCGTCGTCCACGGTCCTCGGAGCGGTCGACGACGCGCTCGCGAGCGCTGGTCTCCCGAAGGTCTTCGCCGGCGGCGAGCCGATCTCGCCGATCGACGCGCCTGACAGCGCGGTCCCGGCCGCCGTCGCCCGCGCGCAGGACTCGGTCGTCACCGTGCTCGCCGCCAAGCCCGCGTGCGGTGTGGACTCGGAGGGCAGCGGCTGGGTGGTCCAGCGCGGCCGCGTCGTCACCAACGCGCACGTGGTCGCGGGCGCCTCGTCGATCGTCGTCCGCTCCGGCGACGGCAGCGGGGTGGACAGGGCGACGCTGGTCGCCTTCGACCCCGAGCGCGACCTCGCGGTGCTCGACGTCACCGACCTGAGCGCCCAGCCACTGCAGATCGGCGAGGACCTCGCCGCCGGCGACCAGGCGTACGCGGCCGGCTATCCGGGCGACGGCCCGTTCACCATCAGCCCGCAGCGCGTCCGCGGCCAGCTGACCGCGCGCGGCACCGACATCTACCAGAGCGGCATCGTGGAGCGTCAGATCTACTCGCTGCGCGGCAGCATCCGCCCCGGCAACTCCGGTGGCCCGCTGCTCGACACGGCGGGCGACGTCGCCGGCGTCGTGTTCGCGCGCTCCACCTCGGACGCCGACACCGGATACGCGCTGACCCTCGACGAGCTCCGTCCGGTGCTCAGCTCCGTCGGCTCCGCTCCGATCAGCTCGGGAGCCTGCTCGGCGGGCTGACAACACCGCGCCGTGCGTGGTTGGCTGGAGCCATGAAGGCTGTCAGCTACGCCGCGACCGGCGATTCGGATGTGCTCGTCCTCGGGGAGCGGGAGGAGCCGCACGCGGGCGCGGGCGAAGTGCGCGTGCGCATCCACGTCTCGGCCGTGAACCCGACGGACTGGAAGTCGCGGCGCGGCAGCGGCCCGGCGGAGCTTCCCCGGCCGCAGGTGCCGAACCAGGACGGCGCCGGGGTCGTCGACGAGGTCGGCGACGGCGTCGACGGCGTCTCCGTCGGCGATCGCGTGTGGGTGTGGGACGCCGCCTACCAGCGGCCGGACGGGACCGCGCAGGAGCTCGTCGTCCTGCCGCGCCGCCAGGTGGTCCCGCTGCCGGACGGCGTGAGCTTCGACGTCGGCGCGTCGCTCGGCATCCCGGCGCTGACCGCGCACCGTGCGCTGACCGCGTACGAGCACGCGCCGGCCGAGCTGAGCCCTGGTTCGCTCGACGGCAGGACCGTGCTCGTCGCCGGCGGCGCCGGCGCGGTGGGGCACGCGGCCATCCAGCTGGCCGTCTGGGCGGGCGCGACGGTGATCGCGACCGTCAGCAGCCACGAGAAGGCCGAGCTCGCGCGTGCGGCGGGCGCGCACCACGTCGTCAACTACACCGACCCGGACACGGCGGAGGCGATCGGTGCGCTCGCCCCGCGGGGCGTCGACGTGATCGTCGAGGTCAACGTCGGAGCCAACGCCGAGCTGGATGCGAAGGTCGCCGGGCGCGGAGCGACGATCGCGAGCTACGCGGACGCGCCGGGCGTCACCGAGGCCTCCGTACCGATCCGGCCGAGCATGCAGAAGAACCTGCGCTGGCAGTTCGTGCTGACCTACACGGTGACGCCGGAGCAGAAGGACGCCGCCGTCCGCGCGGTGGCTGCGGCGGCCGCGGCCGGCGCGCTGCCGGTCGGCGCGGAGCACGGCCTCCCGCTCACCCGCTTCCCGCTGGCCGAGACGGCCGCCGCCCACGACGCCGTCGAGGACGGCATCGTGGGCAAGGTGCTCATCGACGTCGCCTGACCGCCTGCACCGTGAGCGCGACGACGGATGCTGCCGCGATCGCCACGACGTAGCCGAGCGCGGTCGGCAGCAGGCCGACGGCCGCGATGAGCTCGCCCGCGGCGAGCGCCGGAACGCCGTACGCCAGATAGCTGACCAGGAAGATCCCGGCGAACAGCTCGGCGCGCTGGTCGTTCGGCGCGAGCGGAGCGAGGATGCGCAGCATCGCCGAGAAGCCGGCCCCGAACCCGGCGCCCGCCACCACCGCGCCGGCGAACAGCAGGGGAAGCGTCTCCAGCGCGATGCCGGTTCCCGCGATCGTGACGCCGACCACGATCGCGGCCATCGCCCAGATCGTGGTGGGCCGCGCCGGCGCTCGCGTCAGCAGCAGTCCCGCCGCCGCGCCGACCGCGGGCGGGACCGCGACGATGGCGCCGTTCAGCAGTCCGGAGTCGAGGTGGAAGAGACCGTGCACGATGGACGGCGAGAGCCCGATGAACAGCCCGGCGAGCATCCACGTCGCCACGAACAGCGGGATCGCCGAGACGAACTCGGAGCGCGCCGCGCGGGGCACGAGCAGCCGCGGGATCAGCGAGCGGACGGCGCCGGGCCGGGCGCGCACCGTCTCCGGGGACGCGACGACGACGAGGATGCCCGCCACGAAAAGCAGCGCGAGGCTGGCGAAGACGAGGGTCGTCGGCTGGGCCGTGAACTGGACAGCGAGGCCGGTGAAGAACGCGCCGAGCGCGATTCCGCCGACCGGCGCGGTGCTGCCGATGGTCGCCCCGAGCTTCTTCTGACGCTCGGGCGCCAGCTCGACGAGTGCCGCGGTGAAGGTGCTCATCGCGGCGCCGGTCGCGACGCCCTGCACGGAGCGGGCTCCGATGATCCAGCCGATGTCCGTCGCGAACAGGAACATCAGCATCGCGACCACCTGCAGCGCCAGCGCCCCGATCAGCACCGGGCGGCGCCCGATGTGGTCGGAGAGCGACCCGGCCACCAGGAGTGTGATGAGCAGAGTGACCGCGTAGATGGCGAACGCGAGCGTGAGCAGCCACGACGGGAAGCCCCACTCCTGCTGGTAGAGGACGAAGAGCGGGCTGGGCGCTCCGACGGCGAGCGCCACGGCCACGAAGGCGAGCGCGGTGCCCGTGAAGGCCGCGGCCGGGCGCAGCCGGCGGGAGCGGGGTAGACGGACGGCGGGAGCGGCTCCCGTCGGGCAGGTCTGCTCGGCTGTGGACATGTCGGGCCTCCTAAAGCAAATCTGATTGCTTTAACGGACTATAGATCGGCTCCCCACCGAAAAGCAACAGAATTTGCTTTAAGCTATTCCCATGACCAGTACGACCACCCCGTCGAAGCGGACGGGCGGACGCAGTGCCGCGGTCATCCACAGCGTCCGCCGGGCTGTCGAAGAGCTCGTCAAGGAGAAGGGCAGCGAGCGCGTCACCGTGCCGATGATCGCGGAGCGCGCCGGCGTCAACCCGACCAGCATCTACCGGCGCTGGGGAGACCTGCCCACCCTCATCAAC
This sequence comes from Leifsonia sp., assembly GCF_051955155.1. Classification (NCBI taxonomy): domain Bacteria; kingdom Bacillati; phylum Actinomycetota; class Actinomycetes; order Micrococcales; family Microbacteriaceae; genus Leifsonia; species Leifsonia sp. The sequence continues at coordinate 3,603 of NZ_JBQCGZ010000034.1, read as the reverse complement.
GACATCGCCACGTACCACCTCGACCCCGACCGTCCTCTCGCCGACCACGGTTCGGTGCGCGACGACCTCACCGACTGGGCGCAGGGCCTCGTGACGCACTTCCGGAAGCCGGTGAACGCCGCCCTGCTGCGCGGCGGTGCGGGAGCCGCGGGCGAGCGCCAGTCCGACTGCCTGCGCAACCGCCGCACCGAGGCCGGCCTGCTGCTGGCCAGGCACCCGGAGTCGACGCTCACCGAGGACGAGGTGATGGATGTGGTGGTCGCCCCGATCATCTACCGCGTGATCTTCCAGCCGTGGACGCTCGACGACACGACCGCCGAGACGGTCGTCGCCCGGCTGTTCCGGTGAGCGGAGCGGATCGCACCACCCAGGAACGGGCCGCCGCACGCTCGGGATGGGCTGTCGGCATCGCCACCGCGGCCTACGGCATCTCGTTCGGCGCGCTCGCCACCGCCTCCGGCCTGGACGTGTGGCAGGCCTGCGTGCTCAGCCTCGTGATGTTCAGCGGCGGGTCGCAGTTCGCCCTGATCGGCGTGCTCGCCTCCGGAGGCGCCGGCGCGGGCGGCACCGCGATCGCCAGCGCCGCCCTGCTCGGCGTGCGCAACTCCTTCTACGCCCTCCGCCTCTCCCGCATCATCGGCCCGGGGTTCTGGCGGCGCTCCGCCGCCGTGCAGCTCACGATCGACGAGTCGACCGCCGTCGCGACGGCGCAGACCGAGCCGCGGGCGCAGCGCATCGGCTTCTGGGTGACCGGCCTCGTGGTCTACGTCGGCTGGAACCTGATGACCCTGCTCGGCGCGGTGCTCGGCAACCTGATCGGCGACGTGAAGGCCTACGGTCTCGACGCCGCGGCCGCCGCCGCCTTCCTCGGCCTGCTCTGGCCGCGGCTCAAGGCGAGACAGACCCAGGCGGTCGCGGTCGCAGCCGGCTTCGTCGCGACCCTGCTGACGCCGTTCCTGATGCCCGGCCTCCCGGTCCTCGCCGCGGCCGTCGTCGCGATCCTGGTCGGCGCGTTCAACTGGTTCGGACGCAGGGACGACCCTCCGCATCCCGACCCGGTCCCGATGGAGCGGGAGGTGGAGCCGTGACCACCTGGCACGTCATCCTGCTCGGCTCCATCGCCGTGCTCGCCCTGAAGGCGGCGGGCTGGCTGGTGCCGCCGAAGGCGCTCGACCACCCGACCGTCGCCCGCATCAGCGATCTGCTGACGGCAGCCCTGCTGGCCGCGCTGATCTGCGTGCAGACCTTCGGCGCCGGCCAGTCGCTGCAGCTGGATGCGCGGCTCCCGGCGGTCGCGATCGCGGCCGGCCTCTATGCGCTGCGCGTGCCGTTCATCGTCGTGGTGCCCGCAGCGGCGGTGGTCGCCGCACTCATCCGGCTCGTCACCTGAGCGGGCCCGGTGTCGGCGGCGTTCCGTAACGTTCTGCCGTGAGCGCATCCTGGCACCCCGTGGCGAACGCCACTCCCACCGAGTGGACGCTCCGCCAGGGCGCAACGGGCGCTCCATACGCCGTCGTCCGGCGCTTCGCCTTCGGCGACCCGAACCGCCCCGATGTCTGGTATCGCGTCGTCACCTGGGCCCCCGCCTCCCAGGGCAGGGAGCTGATCGGCTGGTGCCGCAGCCTGGAGGCCGCCGCCGGCGTCGCCTGGGATCACCGCTGCGCCGCGGAGTCCTGGCGGCACCACATGGCGTCCAAGCGGGTGAACGCGGAGGCGATGGCCGCCCAGCGGCCGAGCGCGGCCGAGCTGGTGCGGTTCTACCGGGCGGCATTGCGTCGCCGCACGAGTGGGGCGAGCATGGAGCGATGACGCAGCTTCCCGAACCCGACGTCGACCCGGAGGACGGGCGGCCCGAGAGCGAGACCCAGCGCGCCGACCGGAACTGGAACGAGATCCTCCAGGAGCTCCGCGTCACACAGACCGGGACGCAGCTGATCAGCGGCTTCCTACTCGCCATCGCGTTCCAGCAGCGGTTCTCGCAGCTGGACGGGTTCCAGGTGGGTTTCTACCTCGTCCTCGTGACGCTCGCCGCGGGATGCACGGCGCTCGGCCTCGCGCCGGTCGCCCTGCACCGTGAGCTGTTCCGGCATCACGAGAAGGTGGAGACCGTCTCGATCGCCAACCGGCTGCTGCGGATCACGCTGGCCCTGGTCGCGCTGCTGACCTCCGGCGTCGTCTTCTTCGTCTTCGACGTGACCCTGGGGCGCGCGCCCGCGATCGTCGCCGGCTGCGCCGTGCTGCTCGTGCTGATCCTGCTGCTCGTCGTCTTCCCGGCCGTCGTCCTCCGCCGGCTGCGCGGCAAGCAAGGCGGGACGAGCGGGACCAGCGGTCGTCCGGCCTGAAACCGTCCGATCGGTACGAGTCCGCACGGTGCCGGAATCCGTGGCAGCCCTGATGCCCGCCACCGCACCCCGTTCTTACCCTGTTAACCAGGCTCGGCCAGGGGGACAGACCGGTCCAGGGGGAAGGATCCGGGGGACGGGGTCGGAGCGGTGCACAACCGCTCCGGCCCCTCTTTTCGTCTCGGCCCATCGCGACTGTCCCCGTTCGGTACGTCCCGAGGGTGCTCGCGCAGGGCGGGTTGTACCGAATGGGCACACACAGGGTGGGCACGACGAAGGCCGGCCCCAGCGGGACCGGCCTTCGGTGCGTGAGGACTGACCTTACTTGGTCAGCGGCTCCAGGGTCGGGTCGTTGGCGTATGCCTTGGCCGCGTTCTCCTTGGTCACGATGACCGGCTTGAGCAGGTACGCCGGGACGACCTTCACACCGTTGTTGTAGGACGTGGTGTCGTTCGTCTCGGGCTTCTTGCCCTGCTGCAGGTCCTTGACCATCTGGATGGCCTGCTTGACCAGGTTGCGGGTGTCCTTGTTGATGGTCGAGTACTGCTCGCCCGCCATGATGGACTTGACCGACTCGGCCTCCGAGTCCTGACCGGTGACGATCGGGACCGGCTTGCCTGCGCCCTTCACCGAGGTGATGATGGCGCGGGCCAGGGTGTCGTTCGGCGACAGCACGCCGTCGAGCTCGGCCGAGCCGTAGCTCTTGGCGAGCAGCGTGTCCATGCGGGTCTGCGCGTTCTGCGGCAGCCAGCCCTGGGTCGCGGTCTGCTTGATGTCGGTCTCACCGGAGACGACCTTCAGCGTGCCGTCCTTGATCTTCGGCTCGAGGACCTTCATCGCGCCGTCGAAGAAGACCTTCGAGTTGGCGTCGTCCGGCGAACCGGAGAACAGCTCGATGTTGTAGTTCTTCTTGCCCGGGTACTTGGCCTTCATGCCGTCGAGCAGGGCCTGGCCCTGCAGCTCGCCGACCTTCTCGTTGTCGTACGCGACGTAGTAGTCGACGTCCTTGGTGTTGAGGATGAGGCGGTCGTACGCGATGACGGTCGCGCCGGCGTCGTGCGCGGCCTTGGCCTGCGCGGCGAGCTGGCCGCCGTCGACGGCGCCGATGATGACGACCTTGGCGCCGTTGGTGATCATCGACTGGATCTGCGACTGCTGGTCGGAGACGCCCGAGCCACCGGCGTACTGGACGTCGCCCTTGAAGCCCGCCTCCTTCAGCCCGTTCTCGAACAGGCCACCGGCGAGCACCCAGTTCTCCGAC
>NZ_JBQCGZ010000033.1:0-3448 GCF_051955155.1 Leifsonia sp. | reverse complement strand
CGCGAATCGGTCCGGATCGGGACGTTTTTCCTGTGCTCGGCGGCCGGGGGCCGAGGGGGCAGAATGGGGGGATGACGGGCGGCGCTGGCACGGTGGAGCGGATCGGGGCGAGCATCGGGAGGGCCGCGCAGAGCGCGGTCTACCGGGCGGGGGTGAGCGGCAGGCGGCCCGCGGTGCCGGTCGGCTTCGCCGAGCTCGAGCGGCTCGCGGCGCGCAGGATGTCCCGCGCGGCGTTCGCCTACGTCGCCGGGTCCGCCGGGCTGGAGCGGACGGCCGCCGCCAACCTGCGGGCGTTCCGGAGCCGCCGCATCGTGCCGCGCGTGCTGCGGGATGTGGCAGAGCGCGACCTCTCCATCGAGCTGTTCGGCCGGCGGCGCCCCACGCCGCTCCTGCTCGCTCCGATCGGCGTGCTGGAGCTCGCGAGACGCGACGGCGATGTCGCGGCCGCTCGCGCCGCCGCCCGGCTGGGCGTGCCCGCGATGCTCTCCACGCAGGCCTCGGTGCCGATGGAACGGGTCGGCGTCTCGATGGATGCGGTCGCGCCCGGCGCCTCGCGCTGGTTCCAGCTCTACTGGAGCTCGACGCGCGACCTGGTGGCGAGCCTCGTCGCCCGGGCGGAGGCGAGCGGCTGCGAGGCGATCGTCGTGACCCTGGACACGCACCTCCTCGGCTGGCGCCCGCGCGACCTGTCCCTCGGCTACCTGCCGTTCAGCCGCGGCCTCGGCATCGCGCAGTACACCTCGGACCCCGTCTTCCAGCGGCTGGTCCGGGAACGGGTCGCCCAGGAGGCGCCGCGTGAGGCGGCCGCCGTCACCCCGGCCGCGATCGCGACCTTCGCGAGCATCCTGCGCCACCATCCCGGCCCGCTGCGGGACAAGCTCGGCTCCGGCGAGCCGCTGGCCGCGGTCGAGACGTTCCTGGACGTGTTCGCCGACCCGACCCTCGGCTGGGACGACCTGGCGTTCCTGCGCGACCTGACGGATCTGCCGATCGTGCTGAAGGGCATCCTGCACCCCGACGACGCCCGCCGGGCGATCGATGCCGGCGTCGACGCGGTCGCCGTTTCCAACCACGGCGGCCGGCAGATCGACGGGGAGGTCGCGGCCCTGGATGCGCTGCCCGGCGTGCTGGACGCGGTGGCCGGCCGGCTGCCCGTGCTCTTCGACAGCGGGGTGCGCTCCGGCGCGGACGCGCTGATCGCGCTCGCCCTCGGCGCCCGCGCGGTCGCCGTCGGGCGGCCGTACGTCTACGGCCTCGCGATCGCCGGGGAGACGGGCGTGCACGAGGTGCTGCGCAACATCCTCGCCGAGCTCGACATCACGCTGGGGCTCGCGGGCGTCCGCTCCGTCGAGGAACTGACGCCGGACGTGCTCGCGGGAGCGTAGCGCCGTTCGCCGGAGCGGCAGACGCGCCTCAGACGACCGAAGCGCCGATCAGGGCGAGCAGCGCCTGCGCGTACGCGGTCGCGGCGTCGTCCTCCTCGAAGTGCCGCTCCTGGTCGGAGACGACGATCGTCACGCGGTAGCCGTCCGGCGTCCGCGCCAGGTGCCGGAACGCGCCGCCGAGCAGCTCCCTGAGCTGGTCCTCGCGCGGGATCCACAGCGCGTCCTCGACCGCGAGCGAGTCCAGCGCCCACTCGGTCGTGCCGTTGAAGCCGAGGATCGTGCCGGTGTCGAAGTGGTGCGGCTCGATCGTCATCTCGCTCACCGTGAAGTGCTCGCCCGCCATGTCCGGCCGGTCGACCGCGAAGGTGTCGCCGGACGCGGGCTGCCAGCGGAGTCCTGCGCTGCGCAGCAGCCGGGCGAGGTTCTCGTCGATCATGGATGCTCCTCCTCCGTCGTGCGGACGCTCAGTCGGTGACGATCACGATCTTGCCGCGGACGTGGCCTGCCTCCAGCCGGCCGTACGCCTCCCCCGTCCTCTCGATCGGGTAGATCGAGTCGATCGGGAGCACCAGCTCGTTCTCCGCGAGCAGATCCGCCACCTCGGCGAGCTCGTCGTTGCCCGCGGCGTAGCCTCCGACCGTCTGCGCGCCCTGCGCGGCCGGTCCGAACGCCGCGATCGTGTTGATCCGCTCCACGGGCACGCCGAGCTCCAGCCCGGCCTCGATCGTGTCCGGGCCGTGGTTGTCGAGCACGGCGGTCAGCCGCTCGCCGTCGTCCAGCAGCTCGCGCACCCGGTCGACGAGACCGTCGCCGTAGGTCACCGGGATGACGCCGAGCGTCTCCAGGAACTCGTGGTTCTCCTCGCCCGCCGTCCCGATCACGGTCGCGCCCGCGCGCACGGCCAGCTGCGCGGCCAGCACACCGACCCCGCCGGCCGCGGCGCTCACGAGCACGATGTCGTGCTCGCCGAGGCCGAGCGAGCGCGTGCTCGCCATCGCGGTCCGCGCCACGACGCCGAGCGAACCGGCCACCTCGAAGGTCAGCGCCTCCGGCTTCCCGATCACCTGCCCGTCGGCGGGCACCACGACGAAGTCCGCGATCGCCGCGAACGGCGCCGTCCCGAGCACCGCATCCCCCGCGTGGAAGCGCGTCACGCCGTCGCCGACGTCCTCGACGAAGCCGGCGAAGTCCTGGCCGATGCCGCTCGGCAGCGTCACGCCCATGCGCGCCGCGGCCTGCTCGCTGCGGTACGCCTTCACGTCCATCGGGTTGAGCCCTGCGGCCATCACCCGCACCAGGAGCTGGCCGGGGCCCGGCCACGGCCGTTCGCGATCGACCACCGTCAGGTAGTCGCGGGAGCCGAACTCCGCGAACTGGACGAATCTGGGCATGCAGCGCTCCTTTCCTCCGTAGAAGGGAGCCTACGCCCGCGCGCGGGCCGACATTTGGCACAAGTGTCGAGTCCGACCGCAGCGGTGACGAACATTTGGCACAAAAGTCGAGTCCGACTGCAGCGGTGACGAACATTTGGCACAAATGTCGAGTCCGACCGCAGCGGTGACGAACATTCGGCGCAAATGTCGCGCCTGGGATGCGGCGGATCAGCCGAAGAGGAGCGCCGCCTCCTCGTAGCGCGCGTCCGGGACCGTTTTGAGGCCGCCGGTGGCGTCGGCGATCGAGACGTTGACGACGTCGGTGCCGCGCAGCGACACCATCGATCCCCAGCGTCCCTCGTACGCGGCGTCGACAGCGGCCATGCCGAGCCGGGTGGCGAGCACGCGGTCGTAGGCGCTCGGGACGCCGCCGCGCTGCATGTGGCCGAGGACGGTCGCGCGGGACTCGATCCCGGTGCGCTCCTCGATCATCGGCGCGAGCATCTCGCCGATGCCGCCGAGCCGCGGGCGGTTGAACGCGTCCAGGCCCTTGTGCGAGTGCGCCTCCTCCATCGTGTCGAGGTGGAAGCCCTCGGAGACGACGATCACGGGCGCGCGGCCGCGGTCGCGCACCGACTCCACCCACTCGCAGATCTGCTCGATCGACTGCGGCTGCTCCGGGATGAGGAT
>NZ_JBQCGZ010000032.1:0-6647 GCF_051955155.1 Leifsonia sp. | reverse complement strand
GCCGCGTTGTACGCGGCGTCCTTGCCGAGCAGGTCCTCGATCCGCGCGCGCGGGATGCCCAGGTCGCGCGGGTCGATGTCGTGCTCGGTGACGAGGCCCCGTGAGACCTCCCAGACGTGGCTGTGACCGGTGGTCGACAGCTCGTCGAGCCCGTCGTCGCCGCGGAAGACCAGCGCGGTCGCGCCGCGGGTCTGGAACACGCCGACGATGAGCGGGATGCGGTCGAGCGACGCGACGCCGACCGCCGACGCCTCCGGCCGCGCCGGGTTGCACAGCGGGCCGAGGAAGTTGAAGACCGTCGGGACCCCCAGCTGGGAGCGGACGGGGCCGGCGTTGGCGAAGCCGGGATGGAAGGCGCTCGCGAACGCGAACGTGATGCCGGTCTCCCGCAGCACCTCGGCGACGCGCTCCGGCGGGAGCGCCAGGTCGATGCCGAGCGCCGCCAGGACGTCGGAGGAGCCGGACGACGAGCTCGCGGCGCGGTTGCCGTGCTTGATGACCGGGACGCCGGCCGCCGCGGCGACGATGGACGCCGTCGTCGACACGTTCACCGTGCCGAACCGGTCGCCTCCGGTGCCGACGATGTCCAGCGCCATCGGGTCGACATCGAGCGGGACGGCGTGGTCGAGGATGGCGTCGCGGAAGCCGACGATCTCGTCGACGGTCTCGCCCTTGGCCCGCAGCGCGACGAGAAATGCGGCGAGCTGGGCCTCCGTCGCCTCGCCCGTCATGACCTGGTCCATGGCCCACGCGGCGTCCGCGACGCTGAGATCCTCGCGGGCGAGGAGGGAGGTGAGCACGGACGACCAGGACTGCATTTCCGTCATAGAGCGATCCTATTGGGGACGACACGCCACGGGGAGCCACCGCTTCCCCGGCCCCGCTGAGCTGGCCTCACCGGAATCCGGGCGGATTCGGATCGATCAGGTGAGAAAACCACGGCTTCTTTTCAGCCATAATGGGTTACGTGACGAGCACTTCCATTACCCCCTCCCCGAGTGCGCCGGCCATCAACCGGCCCAATGTCGTGGCCGTCGGCACGATCGTGTGGCTCGGCTCCGAGGTGATGTTCTTCGCGGGACTCTTCGCGATCTACTTCACGCTCAAGTCGACCTCGCCCGACCTGTGGGCCGCCGAGACGCAGCACTTGAACATCCCGTACGCGGCGACCAACACGCTCATCCTGGTGCTGAGCTCGGTCACCTGCCAGTTCGGCGTCTTCGCCGCGGAGCGCATGCAGCCGCGTCGCGCCGGGGGCATCCTCCAGTTCTGGAGGTGGGGAATGGTCGAGTGGTTCACGCTCACGTACATCATGGGCGCGGTGTTCGTCTCCGGTCAGGTGCTCGAGTACGCGACGCTCGTGTCCGAGGGCATCTCGCTCAGCTCCAACGCGTACGGCTCGGCGTTCTACCTCACCACCGGCTTCCACGCCCTGCACGTCACCGGCGGCCTCATCGCCTTCCTCCTCGTCATCGGCCGCGCGTTCGCCGTCAAGGTGTTCGGCCACAAGGAGGCGACGAGCGCCATCGTCGTGTCGTACTACTGGCACTTCGTCGACGTCGTGTGGATCGGCCTGTTCGCGGTCATCTACATCATCAGATAACAACAGGAGCGTTCTACACCTCATGCGTCCCCGACTCTCCGGAACAGCCAAGCGCGGCACCGCTCGCCCCAGCACCGCACGCAAGGGCGGCCGTCGTCACCCGCTCGCCACCGTCGCGCTGCTGGCCATCGGCCTCGGCCTCACCGGCGGTGCATACGCCGCCTTCACCACCACCACCGCTTCGGCCGAGCAGCCGCAGGTCCAGTCGGCGACGAAGTCGTCGGTCGAGGAGGGGCAGAAGCTCTTCCAGGCCAACTGCGCCACCTGCCACGGCATGAACGCGGAAGGCACCGTCAACGCGCCGAGCCTCATCGGCGTCGGCGCCGCAGCCGTCGACTTCCAGGTGGGCACCGGCCGCATGCCGATGCAGATGCAGGGCCCGCAGGCCGAGCAGAAGCCCGTCCAGTTCACCGACGAGCAGGTCACCGCTCTCGCCGACTACGTGGCCTCGCTCGCCCCCGGCCCCTCCATTCCGGAGCAGAAGTACCTCGCAGGCAAGGGCGACGCGGCTCGCGGCGCCGAGCTCTTCCGTGTCAATTGCGCGATGTGCCACAACGTCGCCGGCGCCGGTGGCGCGCTCACCGAGGGCAAGTTCGCCCCGCCGCTGACCGGTGTGAGCGCCAAGCACATCTACGAGGCCATGGTCACCGGCCCGCAGAACATGCCCGTGTTCAACGACCTGAACATCGACCCGCAGGGCAAGGCCGACATCATCACGTACCTCAAGTACATCCAGAACAACCCGTCGCCGGGCGGTTTCGAGCTCGGTTCGCTCGGCCCCGTCGCGGAGGGTCTGTTCCTGTGGATCTTCGGCCTGGGCGCCATCGTCGCACTGACCGTCTGGATCACGGCGAAGTCCAACTAGCCGGTCGTACTTGCAGAGAAGCTGAAGCGTAAGAAGGAGAACAATGGCACAGGACGAGAACGGCGGTCACGAGCTGACGCCAGCCAGTTCGTCAGCCGTCGACGTGCACCGGACCGGCGACCCCGGGACGGCGGTGATCGTTCGCGACGCCGTCGAGAACCCCGGCTTCCCGCCGCACCGCCCGCGGGTCACCGACCTCGACCCGAAGAAGGAGCGCCGCGCCGAGCGCACGGTCTACACCCTGTTCTACCTGTCGATCGTCGGCAGCGTCTGGGCGGTCGCCGCCTACATGGCGTTCCCGATCGACGACAGCGACCCCGGTTCGGTCCGGCTGAACAACCTGTTCATCGGCATCGGCATCGCGCTCGCGCTGCTCGCGATCGGCATCGGCGCCGTGCACTGGGGCAAGGCCCTCATGCACGAGAAGGAGGGCGTCGACCTCCGTCACCCGGTCCGCGGCTCCGAGGCGACCACCGAGCGTGCCGCCGAGATCTTCCGTCAGGCCGACGAGGAGTCCGGCTTCAACCGCCGCACCCTGGTGCGCAACAGCCTGATCGGCGCGCTGATCGCCTTCCCGCTTCCCGCCGTCGTCCTGTTCCGCGGCCTCGCCCCGCAGAACGTCGACCCGGTGGAGGCGCTCTCCCAGACCATGTGGGCCAAGGGCGTCAAGCTCACCCGCGACCCCTCCGGAACGCCCATCAAGGCGTCGGACGTCACCCTCGGCAGCGTGTTCCACGTGATCCCGGAGGGCCTGAACGACGCCGAGGACATGCTCGAGCAGAAGGCCAAGGCGGCCGTCCTGCTCATGCGCCTCAAGCCCGAGGACCTGCACGTGTCCAAGGGCCGCGAGAACTGGAACTACGACGGCATCGTCGCCTACTCCAAGATCTGCACGCACGTCGGGTGCCCCGTGGCGCTCTACGAGCAGCAGACCCACCACCTGCTCTGCCCGTGCCACCAGTCGCAGTTCGACATCACGCACGAGGCCGAGGTCATCTTCGGACCGGCGAAGCGGCCCCTGCCGCAGCTGCCGATCACCGTTGACGCCGACGGTTACCTGGTCGCCCGCAGCGACTTCCACGAGCCCGTCGGCCCGAGCTTCTGGGAGCGCCATTGAGCACCACGACCGCCGCGGCACCCGCGGCATCCACCACGGTCAAACAGGGTGGCTTCACGGCGGCGGCCGCGAACTACATCGAGGACCGCACGAGCATCTCGGGCGCCGTCAAGGAGTTCGGGCGCAAGATCTTCCCCGACCACTGGTCGTTCCTGCTGGGTGAAGTCGCCCTCTACAGCTTCATCGTCATCCTCCTGTCGGGGACGTTCCTGACGTTCTTCTTCCAGGCGTCGATGGCCGAGGTCGTCTACAACGGCTCCTACGTGCCGCTCAAGGGCATCCACATGTCCGCGGCGATGGAGTCGACCCTGAACATCTCGTTCGAGGTGCGCGGCGGTCTGCTGGTCCGCCAGATCCACCACTGGGCGGCGCTGCTGTTCGTGGCCGCGATCGGCCTGCACATGCTGCGCATCTTCTTCACCGGTGCGTTCCGCAAGCCGCGCGAGCTCAACTGGGTGATCGGTTTCGTCCTCTTCATCCTCGCGATGGCCGAGGGCTTCACCGGCTACTCGCTGCCGGACGACCTGCTGTCCGGCAACGGGCTCCGCATCATCGACGGCCTGATCAAGGGCCTGCCGGTCGTCGGCACCTGGATCTCGTTCCTGCTCTTCGGCGGCGAGTTCCCCGGCACCGCGATCGTCGGACGTCTCTACACGCTGCACATCCTCCTGCTTCCGGCGCTGGTGCTCGCGTTCATCGCGCTGCACCTGATGTTCGTGGTCATCCACAAGCACACCCAGTACGCGGCCCCCGGCCGCACGCAGGGCAACGTCGTCGGCTACCCGGTCCTGCCGGTGTACGCGGCGAAGGCCGGCGGATTCTTCTTCATCGTGTTCGGTGTCGTCGCGCTCATGGCGTCGTTCTTCACCATCAACCCGATCTGGAACTACGGCCCGTACGACCCCTCCCCCGTGTCCGCCGGTACCCAGCCGGACTGGTACATCGGCTTCGCGGACGGCGCGCTGCGCCTCGTCCCGCCGGGCTGGGAGTTCGTCTGGCTGGACCGCACCTGGTCGTTCAACATCATCGTCCCGGTCGCCATCCTCGGTCTGTTCATCGTGACCGTCATGATCTACCCCTTCCTGGAGGCGTGGATCACCGGCGACAAGCGCGAGCACCACATCCTGGACCGTCCGCGCAACGCGGCCACCCGCACGGCCATCGGCGCCGCCGGCGTCACGTTCTACGCGGTGTTCTGGGCGGCGGCGAGCTCGGACCTGATCGCGACGCACTTCAAGCTGACGATGGAGGGAGTGATCCACACCCTCCAGGCCCTGCTGATCCTCGGCCCGATCATCGCCTACTTCCTGACCAAGCGCGTCTGCCTCGCGCTGCAGAAGAAGGACCGCTCGATCGCGCTGCACGGCTACGAGACCGGCCGCATCGTCAAGCTGCCCGGCGGCGAGTTCATCGAGGTGCACGAGCAGCTGAGCGACTACGAGCGCTGGCGTCTGGTGAGCTTCGAGGCCTACGAGCCGCTGATGCTCCGCCCGAACAAGCGCGGCAAGATCACGGCGGGCGAGCGGATGCGCGCCAGCCTGTCCCGGTGGTTCTTCGAGGACCGCATCGTGCCGCCCACCCGCGGCGAGCTCGAGTCGGGCCACGGCCACCACTGACCCGTCCGACCACCACGAAAGCGCCGGCCGCACTCGTTGCGCCGGCGCTTTCGCGTACCCCCACGAGGCTGCCATGACCGATCTCGCCCGCCTGTCCGCCTGGCTGCGCTGCCCCGTCTGCGGCGACGACCTCTCCCCCGCCGGCCCCCTGGTGCTCGGCTGCACCAACGGCCACCGCCACGACGTCAACAAGCGCGGCTACGTCTCGCTCCTCGGCGGCGGCAGCCGCCACCTCGGCGACACCGCCGACATGCTGGACGCCCGCGACCGCGTCCTCTCCTCCGGCGCCTACGACCCCATCGCGCAGGCCGTCGCCGCCGCGGCGTCGGTCGGCAGCCCGGCGCGGCGCATCCTGGACGCGGGTGCAGGAACCGGTCACTACCTCCGCGCCGCCCTCGCCGCCGCGGACGGCAGTACGGGTCTCGCCATGGACCTGTCCCCCGCCGCCGTCGCCCGCGCCCTCCGCTCGGACGACCGGATCGACGGCCTGGTCGCCGACACCTGGCGGCCGCTCCCGGTCCGCTCCGGCACCGTGGACGCCATCCTCGACGTGTTCGCGCCCCGCAACCTCCCCGAGTTCCACCGCGTGCTCGCCCCCGCCGGGCGCCTGGTCGTCGTGGTCCCCCGGGCCGATCACCTCGGCTCGCTGCGCGACGCCGGCACCATGCTGGACATCCCCGCCGACAAGGCGGACGACGTCCTCGCCGCCTCAGCGTCCTTGTACGCCCCGCTGACGCGCGAACACGTCGCCTACGACCTCCCGGTGACCTCCGGCCTTGTCGACGCGCTCCGCGGCATGGGCCCCTCGGCACGTCACGCGGCCGGCGCCGCCGCCAACGCTCCCGCCTCCGCCGCCCCGACCACCACGCGCGTCTCCGTCGACGTCCTCACCCTCGCCCGCCTCCCCTAACCCGCAGCGCCCACGACTGCCCCTCCGCGGTACAACTGCGCCTGCTCGCGCACGCGCAGACGTTCCAAACGGCAGCACTCCCCGCGAGCGAGCCGCCGGGCGGGCGAGCGCGCGCCCCACCCTGCTCCGCCCGCCCGGGTCGCTCGCCCGCACCCGACCGCCAAGCGAGTGCGCCTCCGCGGTACAAGTGCCCCTGCGCGAGCAGTAGCAGTTGTACCGAACGGCAGCAGTCACCGCGCGCCCTCCTCAGCGCGCTCTACCGCGCCGCCCGCCCGGTCCGCGGCAGCGCTGCGCCGCTGCGACCGGCCCCGGGACTGTCCCTCCCCGGTACGCCTGACCGCGCTCGAGCAGGGGGTGGGGGTACCGGGCGGCGACAGTCGCCGGGGCGGCCGGCGGGCGGGGATGCGAAAAGGCCCCCGCCGGAGGGGTGCGGGCGTTTACGGGCGTACTGGGCCGGGCGGGTGCTTTCCCGGCGTAGTATCCGCGGTCGTTCTCCGAGTCCCCGCCCCCCCTGGAGACCAGGGCGGACGCCCACC